>JALYSK010000146.1 GCA_030854805.1 Chloroflexota bacterium
CCAGCAGCGTGACCGCCCGACCCTCGCCTTCCGAGGGCAGCGTTACCGCCTGGCCGGCTCCGTCGAGATAGGCGGCCGCGGAATCGGACCACTGCAGGAGCGACAGGCTCTGGTCGCCGAGCGCCGCCCGCAGCCGCTCTTCCAGCTCGCCGGGCGCGCCCATCCCGCCGAGGTCGATGACCGCCTGGCCGGCGGCCGCCTGCGTGCTCTGCGAGCGCAGCTGCCCGGTGATGAAGCCGACCGGCACGATTCCGTACTTCTTGGCCGCTTTCAGCAGCTTCGTCCGTGCGCGACCTCTCCCCGCGTCGTCCTCGAACGGTGTCTGATTGAAGCGAGCCAGTGCGTTGCGGACGTGCGCCTCGTCGTTGATGGGCAGCCGGCGGCGGCCGCGAGAATCGATGTAGGCGAAGGCGCTGTCGGGCAGATGGGCGCGTTTCTTTGTGTCGAGCTGGCTCATGGGCTGCTCTCGCCATCATCGCAAATCGCCGCCCTGCACGCTATCGGCCAGGCGACTGCGTCGTTTCTCTTGACCGCAGTTGCTGGTGCCAGCATCTATCGGCCAACCGATGGCCAAACGTGCCCGCGCTGGCATACATCGGCCAGTCAGGACACCTCAGCTTGGCCGTTCGTTGCTCGCCCCAGCATATTCGGCCAACCCGATGGCCGATACTCGCCACCGCCAGCAACCTCACGCGTCGCAGTCTCTTACTCAGACGGTCGCTAGCCCCTCGACCCACGCTTCGAGGCTCGGCAGGTGCTCCTCGAGGTGTTCCGGCCCCGCCTTCTGCACCCAGAATTCGGACGCGGGACTGACCTCGGGAAGCTCAGTCCAGGCCCGCAACAGCTCAATGTGCGCGGCAGCGGCCTGGAGATGGACCGTCTCGAACGGCACATCGCGCATCGCGTCAAGGAACTGGGCGTTCGCCGCATCGACGTCCAGCTCACCTTCCCGATACGTCCCCGCCGCCAGCTGCCTCAGCACCGCGGCGCCCTCCGCCATCCACGTGCCGAGATGCGCGACCGCATCCTTTGCGGTCCAGCCCTCGGAGTAGTAGCCCGGGATCGACGCGGCCTGTGGCGTGAGACGATCGATCAGCGCATGCACCCGCTGCCAGGCGTCGGTCAAGTCCGGCAGGCCCGGTTGGACGGATCGCGCTTTCACTGGGCCAGCACCTCGAGGCATGCTTCAGAGTCTAGCGGGGATTGCCCGGACCGCTATCATCGAGAGCTGAACCGGGGCAACAATGGCCGTCAACGCCGTTTGTACGCACCTTGACCCACGCGACCGGGCACCCCTTCATCCGTCGCTGGAAGCGGCGGAGGGGGCTGGTTGGCGGTTACGTACGCTGAGGGCAAACGCGGGGCGCGGCGGCAGTGGGGTCGGCCCGATGAGCCCCGCACGAGACCCGGACGACGTTCTGAATGCCGCTCAGGCAACCAGGCGGAAGCCGATGTCGGGGGCGCCCGGGATGCTCAACAGCGTGGTCGCGACCGACAGCAGGAGCGCCGCGAGCAGCAGGACCAGGCCGGACAGGGTGTAGACGACGACCGGCATTGCCTGGCGCGGAGATGTGTCGGTGACCTGGTAGAGCTTCGTAACGATGCTTGCCATACCGACAGCATCGACCCTGAGCGAGCGGTGACCAGCAATCAGCCGACATGCCCGCTGTCGAACGACAGCCAGGCCGGCTGCTGCATCATGCATGCTGATGGAGACCCAGAAGCTGCGGCTCGCGCGCCTCGACGAAGCCGATGCGATCGACGTCCTGATGAAGGCGTCGACCGCCGACCTGTTCCCGCTCTTCTACCAAGCGAACCAGACCGCCGCATCCGTTCGCTACATCGCGAGCGTGGATCGCACGCTCATCGACGATGGAACGTACTTCGTCATCGAGGCGAACGGGGAGCTGGTCGCCTGTGGCGGCTGGAGCCGTCGCGACAAGCTCTACACAGGCTCGGGTGACGCTGCGGGCGACGCCCGGCTGCTTGATCCGGCCAGCGAGCCGGCGCGTGTCCGTGCCATGTTCGTCAGGGCCGATTGGACCCGCCGCGGCCTGGGCACCCGGATCCTGGAGGCCTGTCAGGCCGCTGCGAGGGCGGAGGGCTTTCGGGTCCTTGGCCTCGTGGCGACCCTGCCGGGCCTTCCTCTCTACGAGCGCTTCGGCTTCCTGGTGACCGAGCGGGTCGAGGTCCGGATGCCGGACGGCACGAGCATCGCCTGCGCTGCGATGGAGCGGCCGGTCGAATAGCATCCCGGGCAGGATGCGGTCAGGGCTGGACGAACCCTCTCCTCCGTCAGTCGTCCGTGACCGGCTCCAGCCATTCCGCCTCGCCAAAAGAGAACGTAAGCTGCGTCATCGGTTGACTCTCGGCCGCGCCGTGCCAGTGGTCCTCGGCGGGAGCTGCGTAGACCAGATCGCCGGGCAAAATCTCGACCGATCCACCCGTGCGCACCCCCACCCTGCCCGCGCCCTCGAGCACGTAGAGCACCTGGCCGTGGGTGTGCCGATGCCAGTTCGTGCGCGCTGCTGCCTCGAAGTACACGACAATGACCGAGGTGTCGCGCTGCCCATCGATCTCGACCAGGTCGCGGCGGCTGACCGGACCGCTGAAGTGGTCGTCGTCCATGGGTGTAGCGGCGGCCTCAGACGTTCGGGCGATCCTCACGGCGCTCCTCCATGTTCAAGGTTCCTCGTCGGGCTCGGTCGCCGCACGTCGTCAAGGCTGAATTCGGCTAGCCGGGCGAAGTACGCGGCATCGGCAGAGGCGAGCGCCCGGTCGATCACCGATTGTGGTTCGGCAGGTGCCGATTCGTCGTCATCGCTGCCGGCGGCCAGAGCCCGGTAGACCTCGGAAAGGCGGACCCGGGCAGGATCGCGCGCGATAGCCCATCCGCCGCCTGGGCCGGATCGCGACTCGACGATTCCGCTCGACCGAAGGATACCCAGGAGCCTCCGGACCACAACGGGGTGGCGACCGATGGCATCCGCGACCTCCGCGGAGGTCGCCATCCCTCGCGGGTTCTGTGCGAGGAGCACGAGACTCTTCACCGCCGCGGTGAAGAGGTGCTGTCCCCTATTCGTAACCAAAGCCGTTACATATTAGCTAGCCGCGGTCAGTCCGCGGGATCGACGACGATAGCAAGGATCGACAGACGCGCCGTCGTCGCGGATACTCGTTGCGAGGTGCGCCGGGCTGCCGAGAAGGGAATGACATGCTCATCCTCAAGTTCCTGCACATTGGCTTTATGTTTGCGGCCGTCGCGACATCGCTGGGACCGGAGCTGCTCTTGCGCGGCATCGGGCGGTCCGGTGACCTGAGTGCCATCCGCACTGGCTACTCGCTCGCACACCGCATCGGGAGGGCGATTCCCTTCCTCTTCATGATCGGGCTGGTCTTCGGCCTGCTGACTGTCTGGACACGAGTGTTCAACTTCTTCGCACCGTGGCTGCTGATCGCCTACGCTCTCTTCGTGATCGCGACGATCATTGGCGCTCGCATCGTCGCCCCGCATATCGCTCGCGTGGCCGAGCTCGCTGCCCACAGCCCCGACAACGCACCCTCCCCAGAGCTCGCGGCCGCGCTGGCCGATCGACGGGCCGATCGGCTCTTCGCGCTCGACGTGATCATCATCAGTGCGTTCATCTTCGATATGGTGGTCAAGCCGTTCAGCTGATCGGCCGGGTCGCCATCAGCTCCGTGCGCCCGGCTCTGCCCAGCCCGGCACCCTTACATCAATGAGGCGACGCGATGAGCTCCATGCCCAAGGCAACGCATGTCCCCAGCTCCGAGCTGGAGGCGCTGAATATCAAGGTGACGCGCGAGGGAGGTGCGGTTCGGTACCTCGAGGGCGCGAAGTATGGGCTCGCCACCTCGGTGTATCACTCGCAGATTCCGCCGGGCACAGGCCCGCGGCAACACTCCCATCCGTACCCCGAGGTCTTTGTGCTCCACGAGGGCCAGGGACGGTTCATCGTGGGTGACGACGTCTTTGATGCTACGGCAGGTGACGTGGTGATCGTCCCGTCGCTGGCGTGGCATTCCTTCGTGAATACAGGCACCGACTTCTTGCGCCAGACCGCCATCCACGAGGCACCCGCGCACGACAACACCTACCGCGACGACCCGACCGACAACACCTGAGCCGATGCTGGCACCCCCGTGACCGATGCCCTGAACCCGGCGATGCCGAACCCTCCAGACGGATTCGTCACGCGCGTCATCGTGCGGCGCGTCTCCGGTGTCGGGCCCTGGCGCGAGGATTGACGAGCCTCTCGCCACGCACGGTCATCCGCGCCTTGGGCGGTGGCTTACCTGCAAATTTCTGGAGGCTCTGGACCTCATCAGCGTCGGCGAACCTAGCGGACGGGATCGTCGCCGTGGCCGTTCCCCTCATCGCCATTCGGCTGACGAGGTCGCCCGCCGAGGTCGCCGGCCTGACAGTGGCGTACCGGATCCCATCGGTCGCCGTGGGGCTGATCGCGGGCGGTCTCGCCGATCGGCTGGATCGGCGCTGGACGATGCTCGTGATGCAGGTGCTCCGCTTCGCCGTCATCGGCGGCCTGGCGCTGCTTGCGCTTGTGGGTGTGCTGAGCATACCCGTCTTCTACGTTGCTTCCTTCGTCCTGGGTGCTGGCGAAGCGTTCTTCGACACCAACGCGACGGCGATCATCCCCGCGCTCGTCGGGCGCGACCGGCTGGTAATCGCCAACGGACGGCTGTATGCGGCCGAGATGCTCATGAACTCGTTCGTCGGCCCGCCAATGGGCGGCCTTCTCATCGCGATCTCGGTGCCCCTTGCGCTGACCGCGGGCGCGCTTGGCTTCGCGGTGGCGGCGCTCGGCCTCCTTCTCATTGCGGGCTCATTTCGCGCGGAGCGGACCGGGCCGGCGCGCCGCCTCTACGTCGACATCAGGGAAGGGATCGCGTACCTCGCTCGCCATCCGCTGCTTCGCACGCTGACAGCGATGGTGGCGATGGGCCGGCTCGGGTCGGCCGGCTTCTTCGCCCTCCTCGCGCTCTACGCCGTTGCGCCGGGGCCGATGGGTCTCAGTGACCCGGGCTACGGTCTGCTGCTCGCGACCTTCGGCGTTGGCAGCCTCGTGGGCTCGGTGGTGGCGACGCGGGCCGTCGCACTCCTCGGACGGGCCAGGGTGCTCGCGTTGGCGACACTTCTGTTTGGCGTTGTGCTTCTCCTCCCGGTCTTCACCGCCGATCCGATCATCATCGGCGCGGGATTCTTCGTCGGCGGTGTCGCCGGCATGGCGTGGAATATCACGAACGTGTCGCTGCGCCAGTCACTCCTTCCGTCACGGCTGATGGGCCGCGTGCATGCGACCCATCGAACCGTCGCGAACCTGGCGGAGCTGATTGGCGCGTTTGCGGCCGGCGCCATCGCCCAGGCGTTCGGGCTGCGGATGGCGTTCGCCGTCGGCGCCGCCGTCGTCATTGCGTCCATCGCGGGTCGGCTGATCGTTACCGAGGAGCGGATCAAGGCGGCCGAAGTTGCGGCGGAGGCGTCGTGAGGGCTCAGGACTTATCGGCAACCTGGAGGATTCGGGGCGAGAGGTTGGCGGCTGCATCCTGGAGGCTCTCCCACGAAGTGTAGCCACGCCGGATCCCCGTACCGACCGGGTCTCTTCGGGAGCCTCAGCTCGATGCAGGCCGAGACGGTGAGGCCTTGAGCTCCCGCGCCATGAGGAGGGCCCAGATCGGAAAGACGATCAGGTAGCCGATTCCGCCCACGTAGGTGAGCGGCTGATTCAATCCTCCTCGGAGCAGGCCGATCGCAAAGAGCACGAAGCCGATCCCGGCCCCGACTCCCAGCCAGCGCACCCATCTGAGCCACGGTCCTGCCAGCAGGTTGGCTCCAGTCACCCACAGACCGATCAGAACGAGCGCCGCGCATTCGATGGCAAAGGCTGCCGTGGCGCCGACGCTGTCGTCGAAGACCACCACAGCGGCGATCACGAGCGCCTGGACAAGGCACCAGGTGAGCACCGCGATCCAGCCGACCACCTGGGCGGCCTGCGCAAGCGGGGTTGGCGTCCTGCCGCCGAGCTCGTAGAACGCGAGCATGAGCGGGGCGAGCGCCAGGGTCATGACCAGTAGCGCAAGATCGCTGAGCATTCCCCACGGCTTGCCAACCCAGAAGAAGAGGCCGACCGTGATCAGGCCCACCAGCCCAGCAGCCGCGACCACATACGCCGCGAGGGTGGCGGCGCCCACGATCCGCAAGGTGCGACCCGTTCGCGGTGTCGGCGGCTGGGTCACGATGCCTCCGGATGCCGGCCGACAATCATTACTCTCATGGAGCGATCCTATACGCGCGCGTTCGTTGCCGCGGTGAAGTGACCGCTCGCAGCCTCGAGGGATTGCGTATCCCCTGGCCAGCCTCCAGACTCGCGCGGTATGCACCTCGAGACGCTCATCCCGGGGATCATCGGCGCCTTCGTGGGGGTTATCGGCTGGCTTTTCGTAGGGATCTACATCCAGCGCCGCCAGTTCCTCCGGCAAGCGCGAATGGCGGCCCGCGCCGTGTATTTCGAGCTGGATGTGAACAGAGTGGCGTTGACGGTTGCCCGTGACTTCGGCTCCTTCGCGGCGCTCGATCGAACATCCTTCGAGCGCCTGCTGCCGGAGCTCGCCATGCTCTTCTCCGCGGCCGAGCTCAAGACCATCGTCTCCGCCTACATGGCGCACGCCGGCTATCAGCAGCTGTCTGCCGGCTCCGATCCGCTCCCTCCCGAGGTTCGAGCCGGCGCGCTGGAGAGCATCCTCGCTGCGCATGACGCGGCGCTCGAAACGCTCCAGCGACGCGCGTTCTCTGCGGACGAAGCCCGCGCGCTGACAGCGCCGGGCAGAGGCTGACCGATGGAGGCAAAGGGGTCCAGGGCGATCTTCGAGCGCTACATGGCCGCGCTGAACAGGCGCGACCTCGCCACGCTCGCCGAGCTGTTGCATCCCGAAGTCGAGGACTCCTATCCGCAGTCGGGAGAGCTGATCCGCGGACCCGCCAACCTCCAGGCGATCATCGCCAATTACCCTGGCGAATACCAGGATCTCGGCCAGCACCGTGTGATCGGCGGCGAAGACCGATTCATCTCGACCCCAATGTTCACCGTCCTCCGCGTGGAGGGCAGCGATGACGTGTTCACCGGCCTGCAGCAGGCTCGCTATCCGGATGGATCGGTCTGGTTCGTCGTCCTGATCGCCGAGCTTCGAGACGGACTCATCTACCGAACGCAGTCGCTGTGGGCGCCGACCTTCGATCCGCCTGCCTGGCGGGCTCAGTGGGTTGAGCTCCAACCGCGTCCGGGAGAGTAGATGGCATCGGATCATCGGGCGATCTTCGAGCGCTTGGCCGACGTCATGAATCGGCAAGCCTGGGATGCGTTCGGGACCGTGTTCACGGACGACTACGTCGAGGAATATCCGCAGTCCGGCGAGATCATCCGCGGACTTCCGAACGCCGTGGCCGTCCGCAGAGACTATCCCGGCGGATTCGTGGAGGGCGGCATCGACACTTCGAGCGCACGGCTGCCCGCGAGCGGGGACCACTGGGCCGTCACCTCCATCTTCACCGTGGTGCAGCTCGAGGGCAGCGGCGACACGGCCACGGTGATCTTCAAGGTGCGATATCCCGATGACTCAACCTGGTGGCTGACGGCGGTCTACGAGCTGCGGGGTGACAAGATCGCGCGCGCCACAATCCTCTTCGCCGCGACCTTCGATCCTCCGGAGTGGCGCAAGCCGTATCGCGAGCCGCTCGGGCAATGACTGGGCGCATGCATTGCGCTCCCCGACGATGGACCGGCCGTCAGGACGACGTGGCGGGCAAAGGGAGATGCCTGAAGCCGAGTTGTACAGCACCCGGACCCGCTAGGCGGCCTTAGGCGCTTGACTCTGCCCTTGGGGCGGCCTACGGCGCTGTGGAGCCTGGGTCCAGCGCAACGGGCTCCAGCTGAGCGCGCCGCCGCGCGAGGTCTATTCGTCGAGGAGCAGCCGAAGCCCGACGAGCCCTTCTGCGGCGTCGCCTTCCCGATCGGGTAGCAGATCGGGGCAGATCTCGATTCCGCCCGCGTAGTCGGGCCGCACGTCGAGCGACTCCGTCGACCATTCCCTCCGGGCCGGTGGTGCACGCTACGCTAAGACTGATGCAAGGCGAAGTCCGGAATGACGTAGCGGCCCAGGTCCGGAAGTTCGTGTTCGATCATTTCCTCGAGCACGCCGCGCCTCCGGTCGTCGAGCAGCTAATGACCGACTTCTCGCTGTCGCGAGAAGAGGCGACCGACGTGCTCAGCGGTCTGGAGGTGGCCCGCCACATCGCCATGGTGAAAGGGACGGCGCGAATCCTCATGGCCTTCCCGTTTTCGGCGGTCGCAACCCCATTCCGGGTCACGGTCGAGGGTCGCCGGTATTTCGCGAACTGCGCGTGGGACGCCATCGCCTTCCACGCCATGCTCGGTGACGAGGTCCGCATCGAGTCGTTCTGCCACCACTGTGCCGCTCCTATCGAGATCGAGATACGCGGAGGACGCGCGGTGCATGTCGATCCCAAGGACACGCTCGTCTATCTCGCTCTCCCTCCCACACAGTGGTGGACCGACATCGTCACGACCTGCTCGAACACGATGGTCTTCTTCGCCTCGCCGGAGCATCGCGACGCATCGGACCTGTGCAGGTCGGCCGACTCAGCAGCCTCGCTGTCGCCGGACCAGGTGCACGCCTTGAGCGGACCGATCTATGCCGGCAAGTTCGCGCTTGATTACTCGAGGCCATCGCGTGAGGAGCTGCTCAACCACTTCGCCGCCATCGGCCTCACCGGCGACTACTGGAAGCTCTGAGACCGCACCGCTGCCGCTCGAGTGCGTTCGTGGTCAGCGGCATCGCGACGGCCTAGCGCACGAGCTCATCAGCGAGCATCTCCATCAGCAGCCCGTCGGTCCATGAGCCGTCTGCCATGAGCTGGTAGCGACGGAGCACGCCCACGTCACGGAACCCCACTTTGTGATAGGCCCGGATCGCGGCCTCGTTCGCCGCAGCGGGATCGATCGTCATTCGATGGTGGCCGCGCTTGTCCACCAGCCAGCCTGCGACGGCGCGGATCGCGTCCGGCCCGATTCCCCGACCACGGACGTCGGGGTCGATGAACAGATCGATGCCGGCATGGCGGTACTCAGCCTCGGGCTCTTCCCATGCCTCGATCATGCCGATAACGGCGTCGCCGAGCTCGATCACCCAGTGGGTGGTGTCGGGTTCGTCAGCCACGATCTCCTCGTCGACGCGGGCGCGGTCGTAGTTCGGCCACCAGCGGGCGACGGCCGGGTCAGCGAGGATCCGGGTCAGCGGCTCGGCGTCGGCCGCCGTGACGGGCCGGAGGCGGACCGTTCGGCCGCGGAGCTCAGCGCTGTCCATCTTCGGTCGTCGCATTCATTGCGCGGGCGATCCGCCGGAAGTCTCCTTCGCCGATCTCGAACATGCCTCGACGGAACACGAAGCCCCACTGACGCTTGTTCCCGATGAAACCGAGCTCAGGAATCAGTGGCGCGATCGGCGCCTCTGTCGACGGGACCGGTTCCACCAGCCGGCGCCAGGGATGGAAGTCGGGCCTCATCTCCGCCTGGTGCGGCTCGTCATCCATCACCCGGGCAATCGCGGTGAACTCCTGGAGCCGATCGCCGTCGGGGTACGACGTCCGCGGCGAATAGAACGCGATGAGGTCGCCTCTGCGCAACCGCCGGAGCGTCGTCGGCCGCCCATGGTTGGCCTGCGTGAACCCGCCTTCCATACCGATGCGAACGTGCTCGCGAGAAATCGTGTTGATCCAGTACGCCATCACGTCTCATGTTGCCAGCGGCAGCAAGCTGTCGTCATGGTGGGCGGGGGGGCGCCGGTCCTCACCGCCGGGGGCCCCGGACTTGCGCTGGGCGCACATAACGGGCAACAAGGCTCGTCCGCCGCCAGCCGGTCCGTCATTTGTGCCAGTTCCCGGCCGGGATTTGCGCTGGGCGCACACGACGGCCACGCAGGCGCCGCATCCGGCCCCGACCCGCGCCGAACTTGGCGGTTACGCGCGCTGAGCTTAAGCGAAGGCTCAGCCCGATGATCGGCCCCGTAATCAGGCTGCCGCAGGCACCTTGGCCATACCGATGAGGCGGGCGGCCAGTGCAGCCACTGGCTCTGGTCGGCCATGGTTGGCCTGCGTGAACCCGCCCTCCATACCGGTGCGGACGTGCTCGCGAGAAATCGAGTTGATCCAGTACGCCATCAGCGCGGTCGACCTACAGCCCGGTTACGGTGCCATCGTCCGAGAGTGCCAGCCCGTCAGTCCATCAACGGCGCGCCCCTGTACGGCGAATTGGCCTGCGCCGGAAACAGTAGAGGAGCCTGCCCGTCCGGTGCGTCCACGTGGATCGCTGTCCGAGACGGATCAGGCTCCTCGAAAGGTGTCCTAACCCTTAAGTGGGTTTCCCATTAGGCGGGCTAGAGCAGCGCGCCGGCTGGACGGAGGACGACGACTGGCTCGGTTTCGGGGCGGGTCGCCCACACGAGTCCCGCTCCTGCGAGCAGGAAGGTGAGGCCGAGGCCGGCGATCAGGGCGGACATCGCCAGGGCCAGCTGCAGCGCCGACGCGGTTGCAGTGCCGACGCCGAGCTGGGCGATCAGCGCATGGGCTGTGCCGCTCCACGCCTGGTCGCGAGCCGGACCCTCGATCGGATTCAGCCGGTCGAACCCGCTGAAGTAGCGCCCGTCAACCGGGAACTTGTACTCACCGGCGGCGTAGACCTTGCCCTTGTACTCAACGTCCTTGGTGAGGACGACAGTCTGCGTGCTGGTCAGGGTGTGGTGGGCGACGGCCGCCATCTGGTACATGTATTCGCTGGCGGTGTTGACGACGGGGTCGTTGGGATTGAGGTCAGAGACCACGACCGGGAATCCCCAGCCGTCCTTGAGGAGGGACATGATGGCCTGCGCACCCGCCGTCTCGCCTCGGTCCACCAGCTGTCCCTGGTCGTTGTAGCTGAGCTTCACGTTCTGCGCCGCGCTGAACGCGTTGAGCGATCGATAGCCTTCTTGGGTCTTGAGATAGGCGAAGCCGCCGGCGGCCACGAAGGCGATGCCGATGACAGCAAGGACGATGCCGAGCCTCTTCAACCGGGTGATCATGGGAAAGTGCCTCCAGGATTTGTGTAGGTGCAAGAGTCCGTTGACTAGAGGGTGGCGCCCAGCACCTCCCGGCGCATGTGACGAACGGACCTAATTGCCCTCGCGACGGCCCCCCGCAGGCAGGCCATTGGTCACATGGATTCGGGAATGTGCCGGGCGGGATGCCACCCGAGCGCGTGGCTGGCAGGCGCTCTATGCCAATGGACGGCCAAGGAGCGAAAGGCGATCGAGCTCGCAGCTCACCGCCTGCTGCAGCGTCTCGACAAAGTCAGCGCCCCGACCCGTTAGGCGGAGCGCTGCTCCACCCCTTCGACCAGGCCGTCGCGCATGTGGATGATCCGGTCGCACGTCTCCCCGGCCTCGGGGTCGTGCGTGACCAGCACCACCGTCTGTCCGCGCTCGGTGTTGAAGCGGCGCAGCAGCTGGAGCACCTCCACGCTGCGCGCGGTGTCCAGGTTGCCGGTCGGCTCATCGGCCAGCAGGAGCATCGGTTCGTTCACCAGCGAGCGGGCGATGGCCACGCGCTGTTGCTCTCCGCCGGACAGCTCCATCGGACGATGTCCGGCGCGCTCCACCAGGCCAACCCAGCCGAGCGCCTCGAACGCTGCCGCGCGCGCTTTGGAGCCGGACACACCCGCGTACTCCGCGGCTAGCGCGACGTTCTCGAGGGCGGTCAGCGTGGGGACGAGGTTGTAGGACTGGAAGACGAAGCCCATCGTGTCCGCGCGCATTCGCGTCCGCCGTCGATCCGACAGCCCGCCGACCTCGTCTCCGTTGATGCGCAGCTCGGGCGGCGGGCCGCCGTTGCGATCGGGCGAGTGGAGCAGCCCGAGGATATGCATCAGTGTGCTCTTGCCCGATCCGGAGGGGCCCATGATCGCGACCATCTCCCCCGCGGCGATGTCGAGGCCGATGCCGCGCAGCGCCTCCACCTGGTTTCGGCGGCTGAGCCGGTAGGTCTTGCGGAGGTTTCGCGCCTCGAGCAGCCCCCGGCCCTTCTCCATCACTCGTACCGCAGCGCTTCGACCGGGTCGAGGCGTGCCGCGCTCCATGCCGGAATGATCCCGGCCAGGATGCCCAGGACCGTCGAGAAGGCGACCGCGAAGATGGCGGTCCCTGGCGTCAGGTCGAACAGCACCGTGCCGGAGTCGCGTCCGACCTCGTTGCCGAGCACGACCACGAGGGCGCCAAGCCCGAGGCCGATGAGGCCCCCGATGAACCCGATGACTCCGGCCTCCACCACCAGCTCCCGGATGATTCGGCCGCGCGATCCACCGATCGCCCGTTTGATGCCGATCTCCCGCGTGCGCTCGGCCACCGACATGGCCATCGTGTTGATGACCGATAGGCCGCCAACCACCAGGCTGATGATCGCCACGCCAATGATGATCGCGTTGAAGATCGCGGTCGCGGACCCGATCTGCTCGTCGAACTGGGCACCGGTGAGCGTGCTCACGTTGTCGACGCTCGCCTCGATCCGAGCGGCCAGGTCGCTCTCGCTCACGCCCGCCTTTGGGTAGACGACGACCTGGTCGATCAGCTCGTTGGCGGCGATCGCCTCCTTGATGGGCGCCGGCAGGCTGGCGTGGAAGAGCCGTTGGGAGGCCTCAAGCGGCATGAAAGCGGTGGTGTCCGGCGCGGTGAGCGTGGGCTCCAGGATGCCGACAACCGCGAAGTCCAAGCCCCGGATCTTGAGGTTGGCCCCGACGGATGCGTTCTCCTTGCGGGCCAGGTCGCTGCCGAGCACCACGACGTTCGTGCCCTCGTCCTCGAGCGTGAGGAGGCGCCCCTGGACCGCGGTGATCGGGAAAGTCTCGAGACCCAGATCCGCGCCGGCGAGGGAGCCGAGCAGCGTCTCCGCACCTCCGAATACACCTCCGCCCTCGGGGTCATAGACCAGCTGGACCTGCGGGGCGGCCGCCGCAACGCCATCGAGCTCGCGGATCTGGTCGGCGACTTCCCGCTTCATTGGTGCCGTGCCAATGGCGACGCCGAGGCTCGACGCATCGAACACCAGCACCTTGCCCGCGAAGTATTGGCTGCCGCCCTCCACCAGGGCGTTGATCTTGTTGGCCATGGAGCTGAACACGACCAGCGCCCAGATCCCGATGGTGATCCCCAAGATCGTGAGTGCGGTGCGCAGCTTCCGGCGCGCGAGCTGGCGCAGCAGGCGCATGGGTTCCTCCGTGGTACCGCTGCTCGGACGGCGGGCGCTCGGACAAGACTAGTCGATACCCGAGAGCCGGCGGGTCACCGCCGAGCGTCGAGTTTGCGCTCAGCGTGCGTAGCGGCCAACAAGCCCGCTCCGGCGCCCGCCCAGGGACCTCGGTTTCGGCTCCTACCTGCCCGCATGTGCGCTGGGCGCACGGGACAGCCGCGCGGGCTCCCCATCGGCTTTGAACCCGCGCCAAACTTGGCGGTTAGGGGCGCTGGGCGTAAGTGGTGTCATCCTCGCGTAGACGAGCATTGTTAGCCTAGCGAGCAACCTGCCGAGACGAACATGCTCGCCGATCCACCGTGACTCACCCGCAGCTGAAGAGCGTCCGCTCGCCCGATGACGTCTTCCGCGCCGAGAAGATTCTCGAGCGAAGCGTTCAGATGGGCGAGCAGACCATCGGTCGGGCGAGGATCGAACCCGGCTGGAGATGGTCGGTCGACCTCAAGCCGACGATGGGGACGCAGTGGTGCACGTTCCGCCATCTCGGCATTGCGTTGAGCGGCCGGTTCCACGTGCTCATGGATGACGGCCACGAAATGGATGTCGGCCCGGACGACGTGTTTGACATCCCGCCCGGCCACGATGCGTGGGTGGTCGGCGACGAGCCATTCGAGACGGTCGAGATCGCGGGCATTTATGGCTTTGGAAGGCTCGTAGCCGGTGAGACGTACGTCGCGAGCATCCTCATCACCGATGTGGTCGACTCCACTGCGATGCTCGAGCAGCTCGGGGAGCCGGAGTGGCGGCGCTTGCAGGCCGCGCATTACGAGCAGATGCGCCGAATCCTCGATCGCCACCGCGGAGTCGAGGTGACGACGACCGGCGATGGCGTACTGGCGACCTTCGACAGCGCGACACGCGCGGCCCGAGCGGCTGCCGAAATTCGCGAGGCGGCGGGGCAGCTCGGAGTCCGGATCCGCGCCGGGATCCATACCGGCGAGGTCGAAGCCGTGCCGGGCAACGTGCGCGGCCTGGCGGTCCACCTGGCAGCTCGCATCGCTGCAGCGGCTGAGCCCGGCGAGACGCTGGTCAGCGCAACCGTCCGCGACATGACGACAGCGGACGACCTGGTCTTCGAGGACCGCGGCAGCCACGAGCTGAAGGGGATCAGCGGTTCGCGGCAGCTCTACTCGGTGCGCATCGATGACGCATGACCGCGTTCTTGCGAGGCTCGTCGACGAGGTTCCGGCCGCGTTCGACCCGGGGATACAATCGACGGCAGCTGCGGCGGCTCGCGAAGATCGTCGACGCCCACACGAACGCGCGGCCTGGGAGGGCTGAGCCGATGGAGTGGCACCCGTGGATCGTCTACGCACACGTGCTGGGCGCCTTCGCCTTCGCCGCGGGCCATGGCGTCTCGGCGACGATGGCATTCCGGCTGCGTTCAGAGCGCGATCCGGCGCGGATCGCCGCGATCCTCGACCTCTCGCTCTGGAGCGTGTCCCCGACGAGCTTGATGTCGATCGGCTTCATCGTCCTCTTCGTGTCGGGCATCGCGGCCGGCTTCACCGGTGAGTACTGGGGGCACCTCTGGATATGGATCGCGATTGCCTTGCTGGTGGTGATCAGCGGGCTGATGACCCCGGTGGGTGCCGGGCATTACAACAAGGTGCGAGCGGCAATCGGTCAGAAGCTTCCGCGCGACAAGAGCGACACGCCGCCTCCCGCGCCACTTCCTCCCGACCAGCTCGAGGCGCTGCTCACGGCCTCGACGCCGTGGCTCCTGGTGACGCTGGGCGGCATCGGCTTCGCCGCGATCGTGCTGCTGATGATGTTTAAACCCTTCTAGCCCCAGGTCCGATGATTCGTAGCTGAAGCCGCTCAGCTGATCTCCGCAGTCATTCCGCAACTCCGGCGGTGCTCTTGGCCGCCTGCCTGGGATCGCCCGGAGGCTGCAGTGCCGAGGAGGCTGCGGCCTTCAACGCGATCTCGCACTACGGGAATGAGGAGCTGGTGCCTGGGCCTCATCCCTACGGCGTGTGCGCCGACTCGCTGGTCACCTCGGACGAACCCGATGCGGTGATCGAGCACTACCGCGCGGCCTTCGAGGCGGCCGGCTACACGATCGGTGGCGTCGAGTCGTCCCCCATCACCGACGAAAGAGGAGCCACGGTTGGCCGAGCGGTCTTCCTCCAGGCGAGCAACGGCTCGATGACCGCGAGCGTCTCGGCCGAGGTCTTTGGCGGCCAGAAGACGACCTTCAACGTGCTGGTCGGAGACGCTCAATAGGCTCTCCGCCCAATACTGCAGCCGCGCTCATCAACGCGGATCGATCAGTCTGAGCCTCGGACGACAACGAGGCGATCAGCCGCTGACTCAGCGCCCCACACCTCGCCAGGGCGACCAAGGAGCTGGCGAACCTCCGCCGGCACACTCTCGGCCACGAAGCTGGTGAAGACTTCGGTCGTCGGCTCGAAGCGAACAATGGCGTTGCCGCCAAAGTCGGTCAGCCAGACCGCATCGGTCTCATCCACGAAGACCGCGTATGCCTGCGGCGCCTCACCGGGGAGCCGCCACTCGCGCCAGGCATCGGTCTCGGGGTCGTAGACGCCGACCTGCCCGGCAAACCATTCGCTGACCCAGATGCGACCGGCCGAGTCGGACCACGCCCGTCGCGGTCCTGCGCCGGCAGTGGGGGGATCGATGACGCGGACCTCGCCGCTGGGGCGATCGATGGCGCCGAGGTAGCTGCCGGCGAGCGAGCTGAAGTAGACCTCGCCGCCCGGCGTGGCGGTGATGCCGTACGGACCCTGGCCGCGCGGCGCAGGAAAAACGTCCACCACTCCCGTCCCCGGATCGAGGCGCCCGTAGCAGCCCGCCTGGCCGGTGAACCAGAGCACGCCGTCGCCATCGAAGGCAGCGGTGTTCAGGTTGACGTTGGGCGCCGATTCGGGCAGCCGGAAGACCTTCACCGCGAACATCTTCGGGTCGACGCGAACGATCGCATTCAGGCCGCTGTCGGTGATCCACGGCGCGCCGTCCGGGCCGACGATCACGCCATGCGGCGCTGACCCCGCACCGAGCGGTACCTCGCGCACCTCGCCGCTCCCAGGGTCGAGCCAGCCGAGCTCGCCGCTGGCTTGGGCGGTGTACCAGATCCCGCCATCGGCGGCAGGTGCGACGTCGTGCGGATGCGACCCGGGCGGCACCGGGTATGTCGCGACGCTGAACGTCGGCTTCGCCGGCTGCGGGCTGGAGGACCCGCCGGTCGAGGGGGAGGTTGATCGCTTGGCGACGGGCGAGGTCGCAGGCGATGGCTGCGGCTGCGCGGCGCACGCGGCAAGCAGCGCCGCGACGACAACGCCCGACGTGATCCGAACCCGGTAGCGCACAAGGCCGATGGTAGGGCGCCAAGCGCCAGCCGGCGATTCATGGGCGCTTCAGCGTCTGCTTGAGGCTTGGCAAACGCCTGGTGCACCTGGGCTAATGCGCGTGAGCGTCCGTTCCGCCCATCCTGTGGCGAGCCTGCTCGACGTGCTCGAGCCCTTCGAAGCCGGTCTCCGCCACGGACGAGTCGACCGCAGCTCGGACGCGCTCCGCGACGCGAGCACCGACCCTCCGCCCGATCCAGCCGGCGTGCAGCGAGAGCAGCAGGCCGAGGGCGGCGCTGATCGCGATGGAGCCAGCCAACAGGACGAGCGGCAACGGCACCGGGCCGAGCAGCGGCGTATCGAGGGTCGACAGCGGCACCTGCCCCTGCGAGACGAACAGGGTGACGTACCAGGCCACGGCGAAAGCGAAGACAGCCCCGATCGCGAGCTGGACGGCGCCGATCACCGGCCACAGGATCGATCCGGGGATGCGAAGGTCGCCCGCGGTGTCGCGCGCGACAGCGTCGAGCGCACCGATCAGGCTGGGCTCGAGCTGGTCGGCACGTAGGGCGGCGACGAGCGCCGAACGAGAGCTCGGTGGGACGGACGACGAGGCGTCGACGAGCGCGGCGTGCACAGGGTTCAACGTGCGACCAAGTGAGCCGCGACGACGCCAATCACGCAGGTAGGCGGCCGGATCGGCCCTTCTGCGGCCCTGGCCCGTTAGCCGGCCCAGGAGTGCCACGACGCGAGCGAGGAACGAGCCGCCGGATCGCCGCGCCCGTCCGAGGACGGCGAGCTGGACCTGTCGCGCCACGCCGGGCGGATCGACCAGTGCGAGCGCCCCTTGGATCGCGGCACGCAAGGCATCGGCGCGCCGAGCGTCATCGATGAGGGGGCGATAGGCGGCACCGGGCTCGAGCCCGACCGACCGCATGAGCCGATGATGCGCTTCGACCGCATCGGTCGTCAGCTTTGCCGCGACGATGGCCTTGGCATCTGCCTCGCGCGCGAGGTCGTCCCGAAGGGTGTCGATCCCCGCGTCACTCGCCGCCGACACCATGTCGATCCGCGCGTCGGGGATTCCCGACTCCGAGAGCCGCCGCCGCAGGTCTTCGACGACGTCCACTCGCTGCGCGTCGGTGATTCGGTCCGCCTTGTTCAGGATGAACCGCAGGCGCGCTGCGTGCGGCGCCATGCCACGCAGATAGCCGTGCAGCCGCGCGTCGTCGTACTTCTCCGGGTCGACCACCCAGGCCACCGCATCGATCCGTGGCAGGAGCGCGTCGACGGTCGCGCGGTGCTCCGTGCGGACGCTGTCGACGTCGGGCAGGTCCAGGATCGCGACGCCCGACAGCTTCTCGTCGGCATGCGTCGCCACCCGCCGAATGTCGAGCCAGGCGAGGAGCGGCGCCAGCTCGTCGCGGCGAGCATCGGCGACCCAGGCGATCGGGTGCTCCGTAGTGGGCCGCACGGCCCGCACCGCGCTGATGGTGTGGCCCGCGAGTGCGTTGAGCAGCGCGGACTTTCCGACGCCGGTGCCGCCGGCGAGGGCAAGCACATAGGCGGCGCCGCTGAAGCCCTCTCGCTCGCGGGCTCGCTCGAGGACGGCCTCGGCGCGGTCCGCCTCCTGTACCAGCCCGATCTCCCGCGCCGCCGCGGCTGCGTCCCGAAGGCCATCCAGCTC
>JALYSK010000087.1 GCA_030854805.1 Chloroflexota bacterium
CCTGATGGGCGACGTCGATGGTTGCCGGGCCATCCTCGCCGGCGTTCTCAAGCCTCGCGACGCCTACTTCCAGACGAGCGCCGTCCACGAGGCGGCAATTCGCGAGCTGTACGAGCTCGAGCCGCCGCTGGCGATGCTGCGCATGGCCGTCGACCGGCGCACATTTGTGCCGTTCGCCGGGCCGGCGGAGCGGCTGGACGCGACGGATATCGAGGAGCTGAACCGCCTCTACCAGCTCGGTTTCCGGTCCGGCTTCCCGGTCTCCGTTTTCGAAGAGGGGATCTACTACGGGGTCCGTGTCCGCGGCCACCTGGTTGCCGCGGCCGGGACCCACGTCATGAGCTCGCGCGAGCAGATCGCTGTGGTCGGCAACGTCATGACGCAGCCGGAATATCGCGGGCACGACTTCGCCAAGATGGCGACCAGTGCGGTGACCGCCGAGCTGCTTGCCCGCGTCTCGGACGTCACCCTTAACGTGCACGCGGACAACGCGCCAGCAATCGCGGCCTACGACCGTCTCGGCTACCGCGTCTACTGCCACCTGGTCGAGCGGATCGGACGTCGGCGCAGCGGCGGTTGGGGCTTGATGCGCCCGATACGGGAGGCGATACGGCTCACGTGGCCACGCGACAACAGGTAGACCACGACGTCGCCGACATTGGCCTGGCCGATGCGGGCGCACTGAAGATCGAATGGGCGGACCGCCAGATGCCGGTGCTGGCCGGCATTCGCGCCCGCTTCGAGGAGGAGCGCCCGCTCGCCGGCTGGCGCATCGCCGCCTGTCTCCATGTCACCGCGGAGACGGCCAATCTGATGCGTACGCTCGTCGCGGGCGGGGCGGATACGGTCCTCTGCTCGTCGAATCCTCTCTCCACGCAGGATGACGTGGCGGCCTCGCTGGTGGCTCATCACGGAATCCCCGTCTACGCCATCAAGGGCGAAGATCGCGACAGCTACTACGCCCATATCGCGGCGGCACTGGAGCACGCGCCGCAGGTCACCATGGACGACGGGGCAGACCTCGTGACAGCGCTGCACACGCAGCGCACCGATCTCCTCCCGGGCGTGGTGGGCGGCACCGAGGAGACGACCACCGGAGTGATCCGGATGCAGGCGATGGCCAAGGCAGGAAAGCTCCGCTATCCGGTGATCGCCGTCAACGAGGCGCTCACCAAGCACCTGTTCGACAACCGTTACGGGACCGGCCAGAGCGCGATCGACGGGATCCTGCGCGCCACCAACGTCCTGTTCGCCGGCAAGAGCGTCGTGATCGGCGGCTACGGCTGGGTCGGTCGCGGCATCGCCTCGCGCGCCGATGGGATGGGCGGCAACGTGATCGTGGTGGAGGTCGATCCGGTCCGAGCGCTCGAGGCCGCGATGGATGGTTATCGCGTAATGAGCGCGGCCGCCGCTGCTGCCGAGGGCGACATCTTCATCAGCGCCACCGGGAATCTCAACGTCTTCGGGACCGACCACTTTCCGTTGATGGGCGACGGGGCAATCCTGGCCAACGCGGGCCACTTCAATGATGAGTTCGAGCTGGCGGCCCTGGAGGCGCAATCGGTCAGCTCGCGCGAGGTGAGGCCCTTCACGCGCGAGTACCTGATGGCGGACGGTCGCCGCATCTTTCTGCTCGCTGACGGCCGGCTCGTGAACCTGGGTGCCGCCGAGGGACACCCCTCGCTGGTGATGGACATGAGCTTCGCCAACCAGGCGCTGGGGCTCGAGTGGCTGCGGGCGCACATCGGCGACCTCGAGCCGCGCGTCTACGGCATTCCCGAGGAGATCGACCGCGACGTCGCGCGCCTGAAGCTGCAGAGCATGGGGATCCAGATCGAGCCGATGACATCGGCCCAGCAGGCCTACAGCGAGTCCTGGGAGTCCGGCACCTGAGCCCAGCCCCGCTCGTCATCACTGTCGTGCTCGATTGTGCCGATTCCACGCGGCTGGCTGCTTTCTGGAGCGCCGCCGTCGGCTACGCGCCCGGCCAGCCCGTGGAGCAGTTCGTGGTGCTGCGTCCGGAGGCCCCCGGGCGACACGCGGCCCCATCTGATCCTGCAGCAGGTGCCGGAGCCCAAATCGGGCAAGAACCGCATGCACCTCGACCTGCATGCCACAGAGCTCGCGGACGAGATGGCTCGCCTGATCGCGCTCGGTGCGCGCAAGGTCCAGGAGGCGCCGAACTGCCTCGGCACCTACTGCTGGTACCTGATGGCCGATCCCGAGGGCCATGAGTTCTGCCTGGCGCCGTCCGGCTGATCCGCAGATCAGGTCGCTGTAGCGGTCATGCGCCCGATGCGCCCGACGGGTCCCGGGTTACACTCGCGCGAGCGTCCTTTCCTGCGGCGGAGACTTCCATGCCCGAACCCGGCAGTCCCTTCCTGTTCACCTCGGAGTCAGTGACGGAGGGACACCCGGACAAGCTGTGCGACGCGGTCGCCGATGCCGTTCTCGACGATGTGCTCGAGCATGATCGGCATCGCCCGCGCGCTGCGGTCGAGGTCGCCACCACGACCGGGCTCGTGTTCGTGCTCGGCGAGCTCACAACCAACCACTGGGTCGACATCCAGGAGGTGGTCCGCCGCACCGTGCGGGAGATCGGCTACGACGACGCGCGTCTCGGATTCGACTGGGAGACGTGCGGCACGATCGTGGCGATCAAGGAGCAGTCACCGGACATCGCGCGCGGCGTGGACCACGCGCTGGAAAGTCGCGATGGGAAGGACCCCGACGAGCTCGGAGCGGGCGACCAGGGGATGATGTTCGGATACGCCAGCGACGAGACGGCGGCGCTGATGCCGATGCCGATCCAACTGGCGCATGGTATCTGCCGTCGACTGGCCGAGGTGCGCCGGGCCGGCACGATCCCGCTGCGCCCCGACGGCAAGAGCCAGGTCACCGTCGAGTACGACGCCAGCGGTACGCCGCGGCGGGTCCACACCGTCCTGGTGAGCACGCAGCATGACCCGGATATCGGTCCCGACGAGCTCCGCGACGCCGTGATCGCCACCGTCGTGCGAGGCGCGATCCCGGCCGAGCTGCTCGACGAGCGCACGCGCTACCTCGTTAACCCCACCGGCCGCTTCGTGATCGGCGGGCCGATGGGCGACTCGGGGCTCTCGGGACGCAAGATCATCGTCGACACCTACGGCGGCATGGCTCGCCATGGTGGCGGCAGCTTCTCTGGCAAGGACCCGACCAAGGTCGACCGATCTGCTGCCTACATGGCGCGTTGCGTGGCCAAGCACGTGGTCGCCGCCGGCCTGGCTCGGCGCTGCGAGCTGCAGCTCGCCTACGCGATCGGGGTCGCTCATCCAGTTGCCGTGAACGTCGAGACGTTCGGGACGGGCGCGATCCCCGACCACCGGATCGCCGACCTGGTCCAGCGTCATTTCGACCTTCGCCCCGGCGCGATCATCGAGGAGCTCGACCTCTTCCGACCGATCTACCGCCAGACGGCCGCGTACGGCCACTTTGGTCGAGACGATCTCGACCTGCCCTGGGAACGCACGCCGAAGGCCGATCTGCTGCGGGCCGAGGCGGGAGCGATCGCCTGAGTGGCGTCATGCAGCGCGATCGGCTGTGGGGCGAGCCGCCGCCAGGGAGGCTGGCTGGTGCCTGGCACCGCATCCGGGCGGCATTCCGGATCGGCGAGCGCCGGACGGCCGAGACGCTCCCCAGGCTGCCGCTCGCCTTGCGGCGCGGGGAGCTGGCCGCCGCATACCTGGGGGCGGAGGCCGACGGGGACCACC
>JALYSK010000149.1 GCA_030854805.1 Chloroflexota bacterium
CGGTCTCTCCGCCCTCGATCTCATCGACCGCTCCTCCGAGCGAGACCTCGCCGGCATCCTCGCGGCGTTTGGTGAAGAACGCAATGCAGGCCGCATCGCGAAGGCGATCCTGGCGGCGCGCGCGGAGGGCCGCATCGTGACTGCGGCCGACCTTGCGGGCGTAGTGGCCGCTGCCAGCCGGCGCCCGCGGCACGGCGAACCGGCACGTATCCATCCAGCCACCCGCACCTTCCAGGCACTGCGCATCGCGGTCAACCGCGAGCTGGAGGTCCTCGGGGCCGGCCTTGCCGGGGCCCTGGCCGCATTGCGACCGGGCGGCCGCCTGGCGGTCATCAGCTACCACTCACTCGAGGATCGAATCGTCAAGCGCTTCATCGCGCGGGAGAGCCGCGACTGCGTTGAGGAACCGCTCCCGCCCGTGTGCACCTGCGGCCACCGAGCGCAGCTGCACCCGATCAGCAAGGGGGTCATCAGGCCGACCGCCGACGAGGTGCGTCGGAACCGCCGCGCGCGCAGCGCAAAGCTGCGCGTCGCCGAGAAGCTCGCCAGCGCGAGCGCATAGGAGGGCCACAGATGAGCAAGGGTCGATCTCGCCACCAGGCCAGCCGACGGCGGATGTACAGCGCTCGCCAGCGCGAGCTCCGTGAGCGGCGCGTGAATGCTGCCATGGACGAGCAGCACGGGCTCGGTGATGGCGTCGCCGCGATCGAGGTCGAGGAAGGGCTCGATTTCGAGGCGCCAACTTCGTGGACGGTCCGCGAGGGCCGCGCGAGCGCCGCCTAGCAGATGGCGGTCGTCGGAGCGCGTCCCGCCACAGGTCTATCGATCCTCCCACGGAGGTCGCGCCCCCGCGCGCGCCTCGAGGCGCCGACCCGCGTGCGTCGCGCCTCAGCCGGACGGCGGCGCCGCGAGGTGACGAACGTCTCCAGTTTCCTGCTGGCGATCGCAATGGCGGCGGCGGTGGCGCTCTTCTACCTGAGCCAGTCGAGCCACGTGGCCGCGATCGGCTACCAGATCGACAACCTGCAGGCGACGCTCGCACAGGCGCGCGCCCAGCAGCAGCAGCTGATCTGGGATATCGGCCGTGCGCGCTCCCCATCTCAGATCGAGGATCGCGCCCGGAAGGAGCTGCGGCTGGCGCCGCTTGCGCCTGACGCGATCCGCTTTGCCCCGAGATCCATCGATTCAACGCACTAACGATTAGCCGTCGCCCGACTGGGCAGCGAACGGAGAGCCATGCTCGCCAGGACCGATAGCCGTGCCCGCGCCCTGGTCCTCCTGCTGGTGATGACCGTCGTCGCTGGCGGGATCTCCACGCGCCTCGTGTGGTGGCACGTCTTCGAGCGCGACCGACTCGTCAGCATGGCCCTCGACCAGCTGGCCCAGAACCAGGAGATCCCCGCGAAGCGTGGCGAGATCCGGGACGCGCGCGGCGAGCTGCTGGCGACCTCCGTGGAGCTGCAGTCTGTCTTCGCCACACCGCCGGCCATCAAGGACTCTGGCCTGGCCGCGGCGCTTCTGGCCCAGGTGCTCGAGATGCCGGTCGCGGACCTGCGAGCGCGACTCGTGAGCGACCGGCCATGGGTCTGGCTGAAGCGCCGCGTCAGCCTCAAGACGGCCGAGACGGTTCGCACGCTCAACCTGCGTGGCGTCGGGATGCTGCCGGAGACGCAGCGCGTCTACCCGGTGAGCGGCGTCGCCGACGGCACCACCATCGCCGCCCAGGTGATCGGCTACGTCAACGTGGATGGCAAGGGCCAGTACGGCGTCGAGGGTGCTGAGAACGCAATGCTGGCGGGCTCGCCCGGCTGGGTCACCGCGCAGGAGGACGTGATCGGGCGGCGCATCGCAGACTCGGTCTACCGACTCAGCGACCCAGTCGATGGCTCTGACCTGACGATCACCATCGACGCCGGCGTCCAGCACCTCCTGGAGAAGGAGATGTACGAGACCTATAGGAGGAACCACGCGGTCGGCGCCACCGGTCTGGTGATGAACGTGCGCACGGGCGCCATCGTCGGTCTGGCAAGCTTCCCATCCTTCGATGCCAACGCCTACCAGGCGACCGATGCGGAACGCTTCACCAGTCCCGCCGTGAGCCGCCAGTACGAGCCCGGATCGGTCATGAAGGCGTTCACCGTCTCGGCTGCCATCGATGCCGGCGCGGTGACGACGACGGACAAGTTCGTGGACGAGGGCACGCTACAAGTCGGCAACATCACGATCCGAAACGCGGATCGGTTCAACTTCCCCTATGGTCACGGGGCGCTCACCCCCGCCGACGTGCTGAAGCTGTCGAACAACATCGGGGCGGCAAAGATCGGCCTGCAGCTCGGGCGGCAGAAGCTCTATGAGGCGTTCCGTCGCTTCGGCTTCGGGGCGCCGATCGGGGTCGATATCGTCGGCGAGGCGAGCGGCGTGGTGTGGAATCCGGACGGCCCGAACGCCTCGGGCGACCTGACCGCGGCGCAGAACGCCTTCGGCCAGGGCCTCTCGGTCACCGCCATCCAGCTCGCGGCCGGCTACGCCGCAATCGCCAACGGCGGGACCCTCGTCACGCCGCATGTCGTGGCCGGTTGGACTGATGGGAAGGGCGGCTACCACGAGGTGCAGCCCGCCGCCGGCGAGCGGATCATGCGCGAGGCGACCGCGCACACGGTCCTGAAGCTGCTCACAGGCGCGATCGACGACGGGATCGCGAAGGGCGCCAGCATCCCCGGCTACTCGATCGCCGGGAAGACGGGCACCGCGGAGATCGCGGGCCCTGTCGACGTCAAGGTGCCGAACGGGGTCGACGCCAAGGGGCGTCCGAAGACGAAGATCGAGCAGCGGTGGCGCTACATCGAGGGCTGGATCGACTCCAGCTTCGTCGGCATCTCGCCGGCAAACGACCCGCAGCTGGTGACCCTGATCCTGATTCATCGGCCCACCACCTGGGGTCGGTACGTGATGGCCGAACGTCCCGAGGAGGTCTACGCGCAGCTGATGCCGCAGCTCTTCGACTATCTCGCCATCCCGCCGGATCGGCCGCTCAACCCGGTCGCTCGGCCATGAGGCTGGTAGACTCGCCCGGAGCTCGCAGCATGGTTTTCGTGCCTCCGTCGATCCGCCTGGAAGATCTGTTGGCCGCAACGGGTGGCCACCTCATCGGGACGACGACCGTCAGCTCCTTCTCCACCGCAGCCGTCGATTCGCGCCGGGTCACGCCGGGCTGCTGCTTCGTGGCGCTGCGCGGAGAGCGGGTCGACGGCCATCGTTTCGCGGCCGATGCGGTCCGTGGCGGTGCGGTGGTGCTCCTGGTGGCGCGACCGGTCGACCTGCCGGTCGGCGCGCAGGCCGCGGTGGTGCAGGTCGCCGATCCCCTGCGCGCGCTCCAGGTCCTGGCCGCCTGGTGGCGCTCGCGGAGCCCTGTTCGTGTGGTGGGCATCACCGGCTCGACCGGCAAGACGATCGCCAAGGAGATCATTGCCGACGTACTCGCGCGCACGCTCGGTGTGCTGCGCAACGAGGGGAACCTGAACAGCGAGTCCGGGCTTCCCATGACCCTGCTGCGCCTCGGGCCGGATCACGAGGCGGCGGTCCTCGAGATGAGCATGTACACCGTCGGCGAGATCGCGCGCCTGGCGGAGATCGCCCGCCCGGAGGTGGGTGTCGTCCTGGCCGTGCATCCGACCCACCTTGAGCGCGCCGGCAGCATCGAGGCGATCGCGCAGGCGAAGGGGGAGCTCCCCGCAGCGCTCCCGCCCGACGGCCTCGCCGTGCTCAATGCCGACGACCCGCGGGTGGCGGCCATGCGCGAGCAGACCGTGGCGGAGGTCCACACCTTCGGCCTCGCCCCGAGCGCCGACATCCGGGCCAGCGAGATCGTCTCGCACGGTGTGGCCGGCACGGAGTTCACGGTGCACGCGCATTGGGGCAGTCGCCGCGTGCGCAGCGCAGCCCCCGGGCGCCACCTCGTGCCGCACGCGCTGGCGGCGGTCGCGGTTGCGGAGCGCTTCGATGTGCCGATCACCGAGGTTGCAGCCGCTCTCGCCGTCGGAAGCTCGGCCGCCCACCGCATGCAGCTGGCCGAGGCGGCCTCCGGCGCGACGGTGGTCGACGACACCTATAACGCCTCACCGGTCTCCATGGCGGCGGCGCTCGACTTCCTGGCGGAGACGCCGGTGCCCGCCGGACGCCGTCGGCTGGCGGTGCTGGGCGACATGCTGGAGCTCGGGCCTGATGAGGAGCGCCTGCACCGCGAGATGGGCACGAAGGCGGCTGGCATCGTCGACGCCCTGCTGGCGGTGGGTCAGCG
>JALYSK010000018.1 GCA_030854805.1 Chloroflexota bacterium
ACCGGGCTGGCGTATGCCAGGGCGCTGACGAACCTGGGCCAGGCGCGCGCCATGACGTCGGCCAGCTCGCGCGGCTCGAGCCCGGCGAGCGGGCTCCCGGGAAGCGAGATGTTCGCGGTGGCGGCGATCGTCTCGTCGACCTCCGGGGCACCCATCGGCAGTGGTTCGAGCAGCTCCCCCAGTCCTTCGCGCAGCTTGTCTCGCGCGGCCTCGGCGTTGTCGCCAAGGCTGATATCGCACGCCGCCCTCAGGATCTCGCCAAGCGCCCAGAAGGTGATCCCGTGGCCGCGGCGAGGCAACGACCACGCAGGATCCTGACGTCCGTACGGTGTTGCTCGGTGCCGACGAGTGCCTCCCTCACCAGGCGGCTCTTGCCGATGCCTGCCGGGCCGTGGACGAGCACGAGGCGCGGCTCACCGGTCTCGATCGCCTCGTCGAGCAGGCCGATCACCGTCCCCAGCTCGCGCTCCCGCCCGACCATTGGCGCCTGCAGGCCCGGTATGCCCCGCGCCTCCTCGGGTCGCGACTCCACAGTCGGCGAGCCGGGATCGGCTCCGGCTTTCCCTTGACGCTGAGGTGCGCCGCGTTGCCGAACTCGAACGCATGCCGGGCCGCGAGATACGTGCGCTCGCCCACCAGGACGGTCCCGGGGTCGGCCGCCTGCTCGAGCCGGGCCGCGACATTGACGGCGTCGCCTGAGACGATGAGCTGGCCGGATGTCGCTCCGCCCTGGGGCGCGACGACCTCGCCGGTGTTGATCCCGATCCGGATCCGAAGCGATATGGCGTGCCGGCGCAGGAGCTCTTCGTTGACTGACTCGAGGCGCGCCAGCATCTCGAGGGCGGCGTGCAGCGCGCGCTCGGCATCGTCCTCACGGACGAGCGGCGCGCCGAAGACGGCCATGATCGCGTCGCCGATGTACTTCTCGAGCGTCCCACCCCATGAGCCAATGACCGCCGACATCGCCGCGAAGTACTCCACCAGCAGAGCGCGCAGGCGCTCGGGGTCGAGCTGATCGCCGAGCGCCGTGGAACTGATGACGTCGGCGAACAGGACGGTCACCAGCTTCCGTTCCTCGCCGCCGGCTCCTGGTCCGAGGCTCGCGCCGCAGGTGTCACAGAATCGGGCAGCCTCGCGCACCGAGGCACCGCATTGCGGACAGGTTGTCACGCGCCGATTATCCCGCGCCTACGCGGGGTCGAAGAGCCCTCGCAGGCCGGTCTCCAGGTTGCGCGGCTCGTAGCCGAGCTCGCGGCGCGCCTTGGCGTCGCTCGCCCAGTAGGTGACCCCGTCGCTGGCGCTGATCAGCTCACCGAGATTGGTGCGATTGCCGAGCAGGGGGCCGATGAGGCCGGCCGGCGTGGCGAGCGCCCGCACCAACCATGAGGGGACGATCACGCGCGGCGGCCGCTTCCCGCCGGATACTGCCGCCTTGCGGACTATCTGCCCTAGCGTTGTGACCTCTCCGCCAAGCACGTACGCCTCGCCGATGCGGCCGCGATCGCCGGCCAGGGTGATTCCGGCGGCCACGTCGTCGACGTGGACCATGTTCATCCCGAGATCCGGGAAGGTGACGACGCGGAGGCGGCCTCCAGCCGCCTGGCGCATGACTGCGCCGATTGCCGAGTGGTCGCCGGGCCCGTAGACGCCGCCGGGCAGCACGATCAGCACCGGTGCACCGGCCGCGATCCGCGCCTCGACGAGCAGGTGAGCGAGGTGCTTCGTCTCGTCGTAGTACGAGACGTAGCGAGGCGGTTCGGGCCGACGATAGGTTTCGTCGACCACCCTCCGTCGGGTGTCGCCAAACGCGTTGATCGTCGAGACGTAGATGACACGCGCCGCGCCCGAGGCCACGGCAGCATCGAGGACATTGGCGGTGCCGGCGACATTCGCCGTGTACATCGCCGGGCGCTCAGCGGCCGGAATGCCAACCCTGTAGATGCCGGCAAGGTGGAAGACGGCATCGCAGCCGGCCATCTGCTCCCGCAGCTGCGCGACGGAGGCCAGGTCGCCCTCGTGCAGCTGGCAGCCGAGCCCCTCCAGGATATCGGCTCGCACGGTCGACCGGACCAATGCGTGGACCTCATCGCCGCGCTGGCGGAGCCGTCGCACCAATGCCAGGCCGATGAAGCCCCCGGCCCCGGTGACAAAGGCCCTCATCGGCCCTCGAACAGTCCTCGCAGGCGGTTCAGGCTCGCCGCCATGTCGCCCTCGGCGGCTGAGGCGATCATCGGCTCCATGAAGGAGGTCAGCATTGAGCCGCTGATTTCGGCCACGAGATCGACGCGGCAGGTGTTTGGCTCCAGCGGGGTGATCTCGATGGTCGCATCGAGGGCGACACCGCTCACCTCGCTGTGCAGCCCGAGAATCCGCGGTGGCTCGTATGCGGTCACCTCGAGCGGTGCTTCAAGCCGCTGGCCCATCAGCTCGCGCACGAGAGTTCCCTTGGCGCCGACGGCAACCGGGCCAGCATCTGTTCGTTTGACAGAAACGATCCCGGACTGCCAGCGCGGCAGCTCTTCGATCTTCGAGGCGACCGCAAAAACCTCGCCCGCCGGAGCGGGAATCTCCACGGTCTGTTCAACGCGACGCATGGGGCAACGGTACCCGGTTTGAGATTCGACGGTCAGCCGCGGACCGCCGCAGCGATCCGCTCGAAGTCCGCCACCAGGCCGGCAGCGGCGTGGCGGGACCCTGTCGGGCGAGCGCAGGACCCGCCGATCGCGGCACGCCTGGCGCGACATTCATCGAGGCTCCGACGCACATACCGCCAACCGGGTTGGTGACTGGAACGACATTCAGGCGACTGATGGCACCGATGCTGTCGCCCGCGCCACCTCGGCCAGTGCCTGGATGAACCGCGGCATCACGTTCAACGACGCGATCCTGGCGAGCGAGATGCTGGCGTCTTCGGCCTGCTCGCGCGCCCCGATGTCGATGTCGTACAGCACCTCGAGGTGATCCGCGAGAAACTGGATGGGCGCCACCAGGACCGACTGGTGCCCCGCCGCCCGCAGCTCTGGCAAGAGGTCTGTGAAGTCCGGCTTCATCCACTCGCCTGGCTCGTGGCCTGCGGACTGCCAGCAAAAGTGCCACTCCCCGAGATGGGCCCGCGTGGCCACCGCTTCCGCGGTCTCGCGCAGCTGGGCGAGGTAGCCAGGCTCGGCGTCGGCCACGCGCCGCGGGAGCGAGTGCGCCGTCAGCAGCACGGGGGCACCGTCCGGCACTGCGGCGAGTCCCTCCGCTATCCGCTGGGCGACCGCATCGACGAACGACTCGTTGCGGTACCAGGCCGGTGCCAGGCGGACCTCCGGCGCAGCGCCATCCAGGTCTGCCGCGGCCGCGTCGAGCGCCCGGCGGTAGCCCGCCATCAGCAGGTCCGAGTATTGCGGGCTCATGACGATCCCGACCACCACGTCGCAGCCATCCTGGGCCAGCAGGCGCACGCCGCTCGCCACCGACGGCTCGGAGAAGCGCATCCCGACCTCCACCCGCGAGCCGTCGCCCAGCCGCTCCTCGAGGGCCGCTGCCTGTGCCCGTGTGATCGGGATCAGCGGCGAGCCGCCGATGAGCTCATACCGCCGGCGGAACTCGGCCACGAGCTCGGGCGCCGGCTCGCGCCCGCCCCGGACCGCCGCGAGGTATCGGTCCATATCGTCGAGGGAATCGGGTGAGCCGTAGGTCATCAGCAGGACCCCCAACCGGCTCATGCCGCGCTCTCCTCGTGGACGAACTCGACCAGTTGGCGCAGGAGCGCCGGATCGGTCTCAGGCAGAACCCCGTGGCCGAGGTTGAAGATGTGTCCCGGCCTACCGCCGGCGCGACGCAGGACGTCGCGGGCACCCGTCTCCGTCGCCTCCCAGCCGGCGAGAAGGCGCGTCGCGTCAAGGTTGCCCTGGATCCCCCTGTCGAAGCCGATCCAGCGCCACGCGACGTCGAGCGATTGGCGCGCGTCGATCCCCTGGATCGTGCCGCCCGCGTCGGCCATGAGCTCGAGCAGAGCCGCGGTCGAGGTGCCGAAGTGGATGGTGGGGGCATCGGTCACCTGCGAGAAGACGCGACGCACGTGCGGCTGGACGTACATCGCGTAGTCGGGCGGCGAGAGGCCGCCGACCCAGGAGTCGAAAAGCTGGACCACCTGGGCACCTGCGGCGATCTGCGCGTTGAGGTAGCGGACCACCACCGTCGACAGCTTCTCCATCAGCCGATGCCAGGCATCTGGCTCGCGGTACATGAAGGCCTTGGCGATTGCGAACTCGCGCGACGGCCTGCCCTCGATCAGGTAGCAGGCGAGCGTGAACGGCGCCCCCGAGAAGCCGATGACCGCCTGCTGGCCCCCGATCTGTTCACGCACCAGGCGGATCGCCTCCATCACAAAGCCGACATCGTGCTCCGGGTCGATCAGCCGTAGCCGCTCGACGTCGGCTGCGCTGCGCACCGGGTTGTGGATGATCGGTCCGATCTCGGGCTCGATCTCGAGGCTGACCCCCATTGGCTCCAGCGGCAGCATGATGTCGGCGAAGAGCACCGCCGCGTCGACGCCGAATGCTTCGACGGGCATCAGCGTCACCTCGGCGCACAGTTCCGGCGTCTTCGCCAGCGTCAGGATCGGGTAGCCTTCGCGCAGCCTGCGGTAATCGGCAATACAGCGGCCGGCCTGGCGCATGAACCAGACCGGGGTCGCGTCGCCACGCTGGTGGTTGGCAGCGGCCAGGAAGCGACTCTCGCCGGTCCAGGTCGCGATCGGCGAACGGGCGGCGCTCATGCCGCCCTCTGGAATGCGGCCCGCGCCGCGGCAAGGGTGGCCGCAAGCTCGGGCTCGCCGTGCGCGGCCGAGATGAACCAGGCCTCGTGCTGCGACGGTGGCAGATAGATGCCCGCCTCCAGCATGGCGTGGAAGAAGCGCGGGAAGTCGTCGACGAAGACGGTCAGCAGCGACCCCACCCGTGCCACGCGCGGTGCCCCGGCCGCGAGCAGCCCCGCCTCCAGCCGCGCGCCGTACGCCTCCAGCCCCGCGTAGACCGATGCATCCAACTCGCGAAGCGTGGCCAGCCCAGCCGCCATGGTGAGCGGGTTGCCGGAGAGGGTCCCCGCCTGGTAGACAGGCCCGAGCGGAGCGACCAGGCTCATCACGTCCGCTCGGCCCCCGTACGCCCCGACCGGGAGTCCACCGCCGATGATCTTGCCCAGGAGGGTGAGGTCGGGCGTCACGCCGTACCGCTCCTGAGCGCCGCCGCGAGCCACCCGGAAGCCGGTGATCACCTCGTCGAAGATGAGGATCGTCTCATGGCGCGCCGTCAGCGACCTGAGCCCTTCGAGATAGCCGGGCTGCGGCTGAACGACGCCCATGTTGCCGGCGACCGGCTCAACGATCAGCGCCGCCACCTCGCCGCGCTCCAGGAGAGCACTGGCGGCTGCGAGGTCGTTGTACGGGGCGACGAGCGTGTCGCGCGCCGCTCCGACGGTCACCCCTGCGGACGCCGGCAGCCCTGTCGCCCCCGATCCCGCCTCGACCAGCAGCGCGTCGGCGTGGCCGTGGTAGCCACCTGCCATCTTGACGATCCGGTCGCGCCCGGTGAACGCGCGGGCGAGGCGCAGCGCCGACATCGCGGCCTCAGTCCCTGATGAGACGAAGCGGAGGCGCTCGATCGAGGGCATGGCGCCGGTGATCGCCTCGGCCAGCTCGAGCTCGCCGCGCGACGGCGCGCCGTAGCTGGTACCCCGTTGTGCTGCGTCGGTCACGGCGTCGACCACGGCGGGGTGGGCATGGCCGAGGATCATCGGCCCCCAGGAGCCGACATAGTCGACGTATTCGCCCCCGTCGACATCCCAGAGCCGCGCACCGGCAGCGCGCTCGACGACCGGTGGCACGCCGCCGACTGCAGTGAAGGCGCGCACCGGCGAGCTGACGCCACCGGGCATGAGCTCGGCCGCGCGGACCATCAGTTCCGCGGAAGTGGGGGAGGCGAGCGTTCTTGTCATATACGACCCACCGTCGTACTACGCGGAAATGCAGTCGTTCCGGTGCTCTGAGGTGGGCCCAGCTGAGCGCGGCCCGGGCGCTCCCGAAGCGTCATGGCGCCGCGAGCGTCGGATAACACGACCAGCAGTCGTACCGGACAAGAACCGGTGTGAATCGGCCTCATCGGTCGGGTCCGGAGATGAGCGAGAGAATCTCGCCGAGCGGGCGATGGATGCCGACCACGATCGGCGTGTCGCGGACCGTGGCGCGCCGCGATTCCGACTCGCGCAGCTCGCGCACGAGATCCTGGAATGCGACCAGGTCATCGGTCTCGTACGCGACGATGAACTCCTGGTCGTCGAGCCCGAAAGAGTACGCGAGCAGCTGGCGGACCTGCGGGTAGCGGTGGCCGATCCGCATGTGCCCACGCATCGCCTCGCCGCGCTCTTCGGCCGAGGAGAGGTACCAGTCGGTCGACTTCACGAACGGGTAGACCACCAGGTACGGCGAGCGATCACCCTCGAACAGCGACTGCTCCTGGCGGCTCGGACGCTTCAGGTACTGGCTCGGCCGCGTCAGGCCGATCATCGAGATCGCCGGGCTCATCCACTGACCGATGCCGGCGCTCAGCAGGTAGGCCGCGGTCTCCTCGACCTCTTCGAGCGTGTCGGCCATGCGCCAGAGCAGCAGCTCGCCTTCGGCCCGCAGGCCGATCGTCGAGTAAGCATGCTGACTGACCCGCCCCTCGGCGCGTGCGGCGGCAGCGCAGAAGGCACCGAGATCGGCCTCGCGTTCGCTGGCGGAGCGCCGGCGCCAGGAGGGATCCAGCCGCAGCAGCCAGGCGTGCACGTACCGCTCGCCGCTCATTCGTCCAGCCAGCCCGCGGCTTCAACGGCGAAGTAGGTGACGATGATGTCCGCTCCGGCCCGCGCGATCGCGGTGAGCGACTCGAGCGCAGCCGCGCGGCGATCCAGCCAGCCACGATCGGCGGCCGCCACCAGCGCAGCGTACTCACCGCTCACCTGGTAGCCAGCGATCGGAACCGTCGTGCGCGCCCTGGCGGCGGCGATCAGGTCGAGGGCCGGCAGCGCCGGCTTGATCATGATGATGTCGGCTCCCTCAGCCAGGTCGCGATCGACCTCACGCAGCGCCTCCCGACCGTTGGCCGCGTCCATCTGGTAGCCACGTCGATCGCCGAAGGCGGGCGCCGAGCCGGCTACCTCGCGGAAGGGCCCGTAGAATGCGGAGGCGTGCTTCGCGGCATAGGCCAGGATCGGCGCCTCGACCTCTCCGGCATCGTCGAGCGCCGCGCGGATCGCGGCCACCTGGCCGTCCATCATGGCGCTCGGAGCGACCAGATCGGCGCCCGCTTGGCGGAGCGAGACGGCTGATCGCGCCAGCAGCACAAGCGTCGCGTCGTTGTCGACTGCCCCGCCACGCAGCACGCCGCAGTGGCCGTGGCTGGTGTATTCGCATAGGCATACGTCAGCGACGATCGTCAGCTCCGGGTTGGCCGCCCGCAGCGCAGCGATCGCCTGCTGGACCACGCCCTCCGGCGCCCAGGCGCCGGAGCCCTCCGCATCCTTGCTCTCGGGCAGCCCGAATAGGAGCACCGTGCCGATCCCAGCTTCGCTCAACCGGTCGGCCTCTTGCGCCAGGCGGTCGACGCTCAGCCGAAATTGCCCCGGCATGGCGTCGATCTCCTCGCACAGATTCATGCCGGCCCGTACGAAAATCGGCTGGACGAGCATGGACCGATGAAGCCGCGTCTCGCGGACCAGCTCCCGGAGGCCGCGCGTGCCTCGCAGCCGACGGCCACGCGCGTCGGGCGCGAGGCGAGTCGTCGTGGCGAGGCGAGTCGTCGTGGCGAGGCTCACGCGATCTCCCTTCGAAAATGGGCGGCGACGGTATCCGCCAGCCCGACGGTCGTGTGCGCGTCGGCGACGCCCGCGACCCGTAGCCCGACCCGCTCGGCGGCAGTTGCGGTGACCGGACCGATGCAGAAGCTGGGGATGGCCGTCGCGCGATGACGATCAAGCGCCGACAGCAACGCAACGAAGCCGCCGACGGCCGATGCGCTCGCGAAGGTGAGCGCATCGAGCTCGCGACGCATGACGACAAGCAGTTGCTCGCGCGACCTGGCCGGCGCCTCGAGCGTGCGATAGGCGATCACCTCGTCAAGGACTGCTCCGCGGCTTGACAGGAGCTCAGGGAGCTCGCGGGTCGCGACGTCCGCGCGGACGAGCATCACGCGGCTCCCCGCGATCTCGCCCAGGATCTCGCCGACGTTCGCGCTGAGATACTCCTCGGGCACCTCGTCGACGGCGATGCCTCCGGCCTCGAGCGCCTGTGCGGTAACCGGTCCGACCGCCGCAACTCGAGTCTCTGGTGGGATCGGCCTTCCTGCAAGCCGTTCCAGCAGAGCGTTGGCCCCGTTTGCGCTCGTGACGATCAGCCACGCAATGCCCGGCAGGCGCCCGATGGCCCAATCGAGCTCCACGCCATCGCGCCTGACCTCGACGGTCGGCACGCTGGCGGAATCGATCCCGCGCCGCGCCAGGAGCGCGATGAGCTCGGCGCTCTGCCCGGATGGGCGCGTCACGAGAGCCAGCGTCATGACGGAACCGCGTCCAGGATGACGCGCGCCGCGGCCTCGACGACCGCTGCGGGACGGTCCACCGCGCCGCTGACGTCGGCACGCACGAATCCTCCGAGGCGATCCTCGTAGGCGGCCCGCAACCGCAGGGTCTCGTGCGTCACCTCGCCCAGAGCGCCGAGGGGCGCCAGGCACCCGCCGCCAACGCGCCGCAGCAGGGCGCGCTCCGCCTCCACGGCGATGCGCGTCGGACGATGGTCGGCCTTCGCGACGCGTTCGCCGAACTCCGTGTCGCCAGCCCGGATCTGCAGGGCCAGGGCGCCCTGCGCGGGTGCCGGCAACATCAGGTCGAGCGACAGTCGAGCCTCGTGGGGCACCTCGATCTGCAGGCGATCGAGCCCGGCGGCGGCGACCACGACCGCGTCGAACTCGCCCGCGTTCAGCCTTCGGAGCCTCGTTTCCACGTTTCCACGAATCGGCCGCGCGAGCAGATCCGGACGCGCTGTAGCCAACTGAGCCGCTCGTCGAGGGCTGCTCGTCCCGACCTGCGCGCCGAAGGGGAGCCCGTCGAGTCCGCCTGACCCCCGTGTCAGCAGACAGTCGCACGGATCGGCTCGCTCGAGGATCGCCGCGATGAAGAGGCCGGCCAGGGAGACGGTGGGCAGATCCTTGAGCGAGTGCACCACGAGATCGACCTCACCGCGCAGCAGCGCCCGCTCGAGCTCGGTGGTGAACTGGCCGTCGGTCTCCTCCCAGCGTCCGCCCGGCCGTCGTGCGCTGATCGAGTCGCCGCGCGTGTGGATCTCAACCAGCTCGACCGGGTTCCCGAAGCCGACGGCACCGATGGCCTCGGCGGCCATCCGGGCTTGGGCGAGGGCAAGTCGGCTGCCCCGGGTACCGAGGCGGAGGGCCGCGACGGTCGTCATCGGGCAACTCCGAAGGTGGCGAGAAGTTGCTCTGGATCTTCCTGATCGCCTCGCAGGTCAAGAGTGGGGCCATGGAGCAGCTCGGCGAGGAGGGCGCCGGTCATCGCCTCCACGTCGGCGAGCTGCTCCTCGCTGAGCCTCCCGCGGCGCCGCAGCCGCTCGATATGCCGATCGCGGATCTCGCGGGCATGCGACCGCAGACGCGTGATCGCGTCGCTCTGGGCGCGTGACGCCAGCCACGCGACGAACCGATCCCGCTCGGAATTCAGCTCGCCGCGCAGTCGGCGCTCGGATGCTCGGCTCAGCGGGGAGCGGGTCGCGACCAACCGGCCCAAGCGGTCCAGGTCGAGGAGTCGGTCGCCGAGCAGAGCAGCAGCTTCGGGGGCGACCGCGCGTGGCGACGAAAGGTCGATCACTACTGCCCCAGCCCTCACCGCGCGCGCCTCGAGGCGGGCACTCGCTGTTCGGAGGGCGATCGCGATGACGGCATACTCGCCCGCGTGGGCCAATGCCCCGGGCATCGGCCGTGATGAATGGGAGCTGCCAGTTCTCGGGAGCTCCTCGGCGATTCGCCGCGCGCGATCCGCGCTCGTCGAAGCGATGGTGCAGACCATGCCGCTCGCTGCCAATCGGGTCGCGAGCAGTAGACCCATCTCGCCGGTCCCGGCAACCAGGGCGGTCGACCCACCGGCGCCGGAAATGCGATCCATCGCCCAGGCTGCAGCCCGATCGGCCAGCGACCGATCGGCACCGGGTTGGGCGGCCGCTCGAACCCGCTTCCCGAATCGGATCGCGCGTCGTAGCAGCTCATTGAGGATCGGGCCCGTTTCTCCCCGCGCCAGTGCCGTCTCGTAGGCCTCGCGAAGCTGCCCCAGCACCTGTTCCTCGGCGAGGATTGCGGAGTCGAAGCCGGCTCCGACCATGAAGACGCGCTCAACTGCCGCCGAGCCGGTCCAGCGCCGAAGGCCTGGCGGTCCCTCGGACAGCGCCTCGCCGACCGCGATGAGCTCGACGCGATGGCAGGTGTGCAGGAGCAGCCGCTCGGAAAAGCCACTCCGCAGCCGGCCGAGCTGGTGCGCGACATCTTCGCGACCCTCTGTCGGCATGTCTCGATACGTTGCGGCGAGCACGACCAGGCGCTCGAGCGAGCGGCTGTCTTCTGCGACACTTGCCACGTCCAGGAATTCCCCAAATCTATGTCTGCGGGAAAGGCGGCGCGCGCAGGCTAGGCGGTCGGTATCGACGCCGTCAAACCTGAGACATAGATTTACCTAGATCTGAACCAGTTAGGTCGCTGAATGTGATTCCATCCATTCGGCGCCGGGTACAACGAAACGAGCCCTCGAAGGCTAATGCTATGGACCGTCGGACGCGGGATCCACGTCAGCCGCGACCGGCGAGCCGGGCTCGTCGGGCGTATCGGCATCGCCATCGCCAGCCGCGTCGTCCGTGATCGGGTCCGAGATCGCATTCTCCCGTCGCGCGAGCAGCACGAAGGGCACGGCAACGGCCTGGATGCCGGCGGAGACCAGGTACGAGGTCGGATAGCCGAACACATCCGCGGCGTGACCGAGGGCGGGCTGGGCGACCACCCCGCCGGCCGATCCCATCAGGGCGTCGAACGAGAGGACGGTGGCCCGCTGCTGCGATGGGATGAGGCCGTTGAGGAAGGCCTGGCGCAGCGGCGCCTCGATCGCAAAGACCAGCGCCCATCCGGCCAGGAGCAACAACGCGATCCAGAAGCTGCTCACCAGCCCAACCAGCACCAGGAGGACGACATTCAGGACGCCGCCGATGATGAGAGCATCGGTCCGCCGGGTGAAGAAGCGCCGGACCCTGGAGACGATCAGCCCGCCCACGATCTGAGCCCCGGCGACGATCGCTGCGGCGAGGCCCGCGATTCCGTACGCCGTTTTGTCGCCATACAGCTCGAGCAGATACGGCTGAGCGGCGTAGAAGACGTAGATGCCCGCGCCGAAGCTGAAGGGTGCGGCGAGCATCAGCCATCGAACTGGTGGCCGGCGAAAGCCACCGTCGACGGCTCCGCTGACCACGTTGCGGATCGCGGTCGCGGGGCTGACGTCGCGTTGCGGCGTGAAGCCCAGGTCGTGCATGAATCGCAGCGCGATCACCACGGTCACGCCAAGGATCGCCGCCCGGACCAGGTAGGGCACCCCCAGGTTGGTGGCCTGCGCAATGAGGCCGCCGGATACCGATCCGACCAGCATTGCGGCCCCGCCGATGGTCTGGGCGCGACCGAAGACATGTTCCAGATGGCCCTGGAAGCCGGTCGCCCTGAGGGCATCGACAAGCCACGCCTCTGTCGCGCCGGAGAAGAAGGTGAAACCCAGGCCGAGCAAGATGGAAGCGATCGCCCAGCCCCACAGCGACGCGTGCAGCTGCCACATCACGAGGTAGAGGAGGGTGGAGAGAATCAGCGTCAAGGCGCCCAGGACGTAGGAGAACTGGCGACCGCGCGTATCGGCC
>JALYSK010000044.1 GCA_030854805.1 Chloroflexota bacterium
GATCGATCGGAGCGGGATCGTGGGCGCCATCGAGGCGGCCGGATACGAGGTCGGACTCGAGGTAGTCGGCGCCGAGCCGCTCGCCAGGGACGCGGATCAGCGCGAGCTGATGTGGACCGCGCTGGCCGCAACCGGCATCGGCCTGGCGATGATGGCGGTCATGCTCTGGCCGGGAGGCACCCCGTGGCCGATGGAGCGGGTCAACGTCTGGTTCCTGGCGCCTGCCACCCTCGTCGAGTTCGTATTTGGCCGACGCTTCCTGGTGGCCGCAGCGCGCGGGCTGCGGCACGGCGACCTCAATATGAACACGCTGGTCGCGATGGGGACGCTGGCGGCCTACGGCTACTCGCTGGTCGTGACCCTCCTCCCGGACGCGGTCACCTCCGCCGGGCTCGGGATGCAGACCTACTTCGACAGCGCCGCCGTGATCATCGGCCTGGTGCTGCTTGGACGGTGGCTTGAGGGGCGCGCCAAGCACCAGGCGGCGAGCGCCGTCAGGGCCATGCTCGCGCTACAGCCGGACACCGCTCGGGTGGTGCGGGGGACGCGCGAGATCGATGTCCCGCTGAGCGAGGTGCATGTCGGGGACCTGGTCCGTGTGCGCCCCGGCGAGAAGCTGCCGGTCGACGGAACGGTGACCGACGGCGCGTCTGCCGTCGACGAGTCGATGCTGACCGGTGAGTCGCTGCCCGTCGCGAAGAGCAAGGGCGACGAGGTGATCGGTGGCACCCTCAACACGACGGGCACCTTCCTCTTCCGCGTCGAGAGGATCGGGGTCGACACCGCGCTCGCGCAGATCGTCCGGCTGGTCGAGGAGGCGCAGGGCTCAAAGGCACCCATCCAACGCCTCGCCGACCGCGTCACCGGGTGGTTCGTACCGGCGGTGGTGGGAGCGGCTGTGCTCACCGCTGCCGCGTGGCTCGTGTTCGGCCCCGAGCCGAGGCTCACCTACGCGCTGACCAGCGCCATTGCGGTGCTCATCATCGCCTGCCCATGCGCGATGGGCCTGGCAACGCCCACAGCGATCATGGTCGGCACCGGCAAGGGCGCGGAGAACGGGATCCTGCTGCGTGATGGGGCCGCGCTCGAGCGGGCGCAGCGGGTGACGACCGTCATCCTCGACAAGACGGGCACCCTCACCCGCGGCCGGCCGTCCGTGATCGGCGTCATCTCGGTGGTTGCCGGTCGCCATGAGCGGGAGCTCCTGCGCCTTGCGGCGGCTGCCGAACGCGGCAGCGAGCATCCCCTGGCCGAGGCAATCGTGCGCCACGCCGAGAGCCAGGATCTGACCCTGCCATCAGCGGACCGATTCGAGGCGCTCGCGGGACGGGGCATTCGCGCTGACGTCGAGGGCAGGCAGGTCGTGATCGGGACCGAACGGCAGCTCGCTGAGTCAGGCGTCGACGCATCCGCACTGCGCGAGGGGGCGGCCGCGGCTGACGCCCAGGGGCAGGCACCGGTCTTCGTGGCGATCGACGGCGTCCTGGCCGGGCTCATCACCGTCGCTGACACCGTGCGGCCCGACGCTCGCCGGGCCGTACGTCGGCTGCAGCGGGCCGGCCTCGAGGTCTGGATGCTCACCGGCGATCGGGCTGCGACCGCGGCTGCGATCGGGGAATCGGTCGGCATCGGCCCGGACCGAATCCTGGCGGAGGTGCTGCCCGGCGAGAAGGCGGCCAAGGTGGCCGAGCTGCAGCGCGGAGGCAGCGTGGTCGCCATGGTCGGGGACGGGATCAACGACGCCCCCGCCCTCGCGCAGGCGGACCTCGGAATCGCGGTTGGCACGGGCGCCGACGTCGCGCGCGAGGCCTCGGATATCACGATCATCGGCGACCGGCTGGAGAGCGTCCCCACGGCCCTCCGCCTCAGCCACGCGGCCCTGCGGACAATCAAACAGAACCTCGGCTGGGCTTTCGGCTACAACATCGTCCTCATCCCGGTCGCAGCCGGGGTCCTCTTCCCGGTCGCCGGAATCCTGCTGAATCCGGCGCTGGCAGCGGCCGCCATGGCGCTCTCGAGCGTGAGCGTGGTGGGCAACTCGCTGCGGCTGCGCACGTTCCGCCCTGAGCGGCAACCCAGATTGGAGGCCAAACCCATGACCCAAATCGAGGAGCCATCAGACGCTGTCATCGACCCGGTTTGCGGCATGACGGTCGATCCCCGTGCCGCTCGGGAGAAGGGGCTCGTGGTTGAGCACGCGGGGCAGACCTACCACTTCTGTGGCAAGGGCTGCATGCTGGACTTCGGCGAGGATCCGCCAGCATACCTGGCACCGGGCTACGTTCCGCACATGTAGCTCCACCCGATCCGTGGCGAAGTTGCCATAATCTCCAGCAATTCGGACCTGGAGAACGGCTGGGCGACATGTATCCGTGGTCTCGCGACCTCGCAGGACGGCTTGACGAGCACGTGCTCGACAGTCGCGCACTGGCGGACAACCCGCTCGGCGATCCTCACCTCCGCCCGCTGTGGGTCTACACCCCGCCGGGCTACGACGAGGCCGCTGAGACCCGCTACCCGACGATCTACCTGATCCAGGGCCTGACCGGGCAGCTCGATATGTGGCGAAATCGCTCCGCCTTCAGCTCCACCACACCAGAAGATGTCGACGCGCTCTTCACCGAGGGCTGTCCACCGACCATCGTCGTGTACGTCGATGCCTGGACCAGCCTGGGTGGCAGCCAGTTTCTCGACTCACCGGCCACCGGCCGCTATCACACCTACCTGTGCGACGAGGTGGTGCCATGGGTCGACTCGAGCTACCGGACCGCGGCGGATCGCGATCATCGCGCCATCGCCGGCAAGTCGAGCGGCGGCTACGGAGCGATGGTGACCGCCATGCTGCGCCCGGAGCTCTTCGGCGGATTCGCGACGCACGCGGGCGATGCGCTGTTCGAGGTCTGCTACGGACCCGACTTCCGCGAGGCGGTCCGTGCGCTGCGCGACGGTTACGGGGGCTCCTACGCCGCCTTCTGGACCGATTTCCGTTCGCGCCGGGGACGGTCGAAATCGACCGATGGGGTCCTCCTCAACGTGTGGTGCATGGCCGCGTGCTACTCGGCCGATGCCGATGGCACCGTGCGCCTCCCGTTCGAGGTGGAGACTGGGCGCCTCATCCCTGACATCTGGGAGCGTTGGCTGCACTGGGACCCGGTCCGCATGGCCGGCCCTCACGCCGAGGCGCTGAGATCGATGCGAGCGATCTGGATCGATGCCGGTCGCAGCGACGATTTCTACCTCGACCTCGGAGCCCAGGCCTTCCACGCTGAGCTGAGTGCGCTCGGGATCGAGCGGACGGTCCGCTTCGAGCTGTTCGAGGGGACCCACGGCGGAATCGCGTGGCGCTATCCGCTCGCCATCCGCTACTTGGCCGACGCACTCGTACGGTGAGCCGCGCAGCGTCCAGTCGCACCGCGTGGTATGGATCGTGCTTCCACGCGAGCGGGGCGTGCTGCCAGATGGGTGAACGTGCGCAGAGAGAGTGGAGGAGGGGGTCACGCAACGCATACCGTGCTTGTCGTCGATGACGAACCCGCAATCCGCCAGCTGCTCGATGATCTGCTGAGCGCTGAGGGACATGCGGTCCTGAGCGCGACCGACGGTCGCAACGCTCTCGAGCAGCTGCGCTCGGGGGCGCGGCCCTGCGTCATCCTGCTGGACCTGATGATGCCGCTGCTCGACGGGTGGGAGACCGCCCAGCAGCTGCGGGGCGATCCGGAGCTGCGCACGATCCCCTTCGCGGTCATCGCCGCCAACCCTCGCTACGAAGCGGATGCGTATCGGATGGGCGCCGCCGCGTGGCTCGGCAAGCCGCTCGATATCGCCGTCCTGCTCGAGACCGTCGAGCAGCTCTGTCAGGCTGCCTGACGCAGGATGGGGATCGAGGCGCAGGAGATCTTTCGATCTCGAGAGGGACTCGACGCCGTCCTCGATCACGTCACCGACGGCGTGACGGTGCAGGACCGTGCGGGCCAGATCGTGTACGCAAACCGCGCCGCACTGCCCGCGATCGGCTTCAGCAGCCAGGAGGAGCTACTGCGGGCACCGGTCGCCGAGGTGTTGCGCCGCTTCGAGCTGTTCGATGAGGCCGGGCAGCCCTTCGCGCTCGACCGGCTTCCCGGCCGTCGCGCACTCGCGGGAGAGGATCCGCCATCGGTGGTCGTGCGTTACCGGCCGAGTGGCGAGGGCGAGGAGCGATTTGCACGGGTGACGGCCCGGGCAATCACCGGCCCCCATGGCGCCGTCGAGTTCGTCGTCAACACCTTCCATGACATCACCGAGCTGAAGCGCGGTGAGCGGGCGCTGCGCTTCCTGGCGGGCGCCGGCGTTGCCCTGTCGACATCGCTCGACTACGAGGAGACGCTCGGCAGGGTCGCGCGCCTGGCCGTGCCGGCGGTGGCCGATTGGTGCGCCATTGACGTCGTCGATCGCGACGGGGATCCGCCCCGCCGGGTCGCCGTCTGGCATCGCGACGCCCAAAAGCGCCAGCTCGCGGCGGACCTCGAAGCGCGATTTCCCGCGGACCCCTACGCCACGCACGGTGTCGCACAGGTGATCCGAACGCGCCAGCCCGAGATGGTGAGCGACCTGACTGATGAGCAGCTCACTGCGGCGGGCGCCGCGACCGGACGCGGGGAGGAGTACGGCCGCCTCGTGCGGAGCCTGGGGCTGCGCTCCTATATCATCGTGCCGCTCATCGCCGGCGAGCGAACGGTCGGAGCGATCACGCTCGTCGCGGCCGAGTCCGGACGCAGCTACGGACCGCAGGAGCTGACCATCGCCGAGCTGCTCGCGCGGCGGGCCGCCCTGGCAGTCGAGAACTCCCGCCTCTACCGGGAGGCGGAGGAGGCGATCAAGACCCGCGACTCGTTCCTGGCGATGGCCGCCCATGAGCTGCTCACCCCGCTCACCGTGGTGCGCGGGTACAGCCAGGGGCTCGTCCGCCTCGTCGAGCGGCGGCGCGACCAGCCGGCCGCGGGAGTCGAGACGATCACGATCGAGGCCGATCGTCTCCTGCGCGGCGCGCACAATGTCGACGCCAGCGCCGAACGACTCACCAGCCTGATCCACGAGCTGCTCGATGTGGGCCGACTACAGCAAGGGGCCCTTGAGCTGCAGCGGACACCGATCGACCTGGGCGAGCTGGTGGGCGGGGTGATCGATGCCGCCCGCGGCCAGCAGGCGGAGGGCCGCTATCCGGCGGGCATAAAGGTCCGCGCCAGCCTTCCCGAAACGCCAATCGTTGGCACCTGGGACGGTGCGCGGCTGGAGCACGTCCTCTTCAACGTGATCGACAACGCCATGAAGTACTCGCTTCCCGAGGCCGAGATCGCGGTCGAGGTCAAGGCCGCCGACGATGTGGCCTCCATATCGGTGCTCGACCACGGTATCGGAATCCCGGCCGATCAGCTCGAGTCGATCTTCGAGCCATTCGGCCGCGGGTCCAACGTGGCCAACGCGGGCTTTCCAGGCGTTGGAATGGGGCTGGCCATCGGGCGCGAGATCGTGCAGCGCCACGGCGGGTCGATCGTCGCCGAGAGCGAAGGCCCCGGGCGAGGGGCCCGAATGACGCTTCAGCTCCCGGTCAGCTAGGCGGCGACCACCCGGTCCCGTCCGGCGCGCTTGGCCATGAAGAGGGCCACGTCAGCGCTGCGCAGGAGCGCCTCGCGAGTCGGCTCCGCGTCGTCGAGCTGGGTGCAGCCGGCGGAAACGGTCACGTGCAGGATCTCACCCTCCTGGCCGGGCACCACGTGCCGCCCCAACGCTCCACGCACCTGCTCCGCGATGCGCTGGGCGTCTGCCAGCGGTGCGCCGTCGAGGATCACGATGAACTCCTCCCCACCCAGCCGGGCCACGAGGTCGCTGGCGCGGAAGCGGCCCTGCAGGATCTGAGCGAAGAGCCGCAGGACCGCGTCGCCCACCTGGTGACCGTGTAGCTTGTTGAAGCGCCCAAAGTGGTCGAGGTCGAAGATCACGGCGGAGAGTGGCCCCGCCCCGTTCAGCCGATCGCGGCGCCGCGCCGCCAGCATTCGCTCGAGCGTCTCGTCGAAGTAGCGGCGGTTGTACAGGCCAGTCAACGCGTCGCGGATCGCAAGTTCCTCCACGTCGACGTGCAGGAAGGCGTTCGAGATGGCCAGCGCGGCATGGCCGGCCAGGAGCTCCAGGGCTTCGATCTCAATCGGCCGGAGCGGAGTGGTCCGCCCGATCGTGATCGCACCAATGACGACTCCACCGCGAAGGAGGGGTACTCCCACGCCGATCGGGACGTCCGGCACCGCCTCGTCCCTGACGCTGGCGGGGTACTGCTCGCGACCGAAATGCTCGTCGATGACGACGGCACGCTCGCGGATCGCGCGTCCCGCCATCCCCTCGCCCGGGTGAATCTCGCGACCTACGGCTTCCGGTGTGATGCCGATCCCGGCCACGACGAGGTATCTCCTGGTGGGACGATCGAGGACGGTGATGGCGACCAGCTCGGCGCTGACCATGCCGGCGACCGCCTCAGCTA
>JALYSK010000109.1 GCA_030854805.1 Chloroflexota bacterium
CCCTGGGCCTCACCGAGGGCCCGATTCACGCCGAACTTCGGCTGAACCACGGCTCGACGACGGTGCTGGAGGTGGCGGCACGATCCATCGGCGGACTCTGCGCACGGACGCTGCGCTTCGGCGCCGGCGTCTCGCTCGAGGAGTTGATCGTGGCCCACGCCGCCGGCCTCGAGATTGCGAGCGTCGAGCGGGAGCGGAGCGCCGCCGGGGTGATGATGCTGCCCATCCCGAGGGCGGGCATCCTGGAGGCGGTCGGCGGCCAGGAGGTGGCGCGCGCGGTGCCGGGGATCATCGGTCTGAACGTCACGATCCCACTCGGGTCGCCGGTGGTGCCCCTGCCCGAGGGCGATCGCTACCTGGGTTTCCTGTTCGCGCGGGGCGAGCGGCCCGAAGAGGTCGAGGACGCCCTGCGCCATGCGCACGCGCTCCTCGAGGTGCGGATGGCGCGCGAGCGAATCGAAGCCGTTCTGTAGCCGCTACGCCTGGCGCTCCTAGCCCTGCCCACCCCAGCGGAACACGGCATCGCGCCCGGCAAACCGCTGCAGCGTCGTAAAGGCCACCAAGTCGCCGAGCGGACCTCGCCGATCCAGCGCTACTGTCCAACGTGCCGCGCAGGGATCCGGCGATCTCAAAGCCGAGACGCGATGGCTCGAGCCCGCGAATCGAAGACGTCATGCAGCCTCGCAGGCGGGCGCCAGCTGGTGCGAGCTAGCGCAGGCGCACGTACTCCGCCTCGAGATCGTGTGGTACGGACGGCGCGCCGTCGACAATCACGTCCGCCCAGTCTCGGGTCCGGTCGACGGCGTAGTGGGCATCCTCTTCCGCCATCCACTCCTCCCACTGGTCACGCATTGCCTCCCCGTCGCGAGCGATGCCGCGTGCCAGGCGCTCCGCGCGTGGCGCCTCGACCCAGATCGCCAGCGTCAGCCGCCCTGCCGCCGCGCGACGGGCCGACGAGACGCCCTCGAGCAGCACCACGTCGCTGGCAGGGAGCTCACGCCAGTCGCCGGGCTGTCGCCTCGACCAGTCGTACGCGCGGTATTGCAGCGGCTGCCCGCGTTCGAGCGGGCCGAGAACCTCGGCTTCGAGCCGCTCCCACCAGTCGAGGGGTTCGTCCCAGGAGGCGAAGTCGTCGGTGTGAATGACCGGCACGCCGCCGAGGGCGCGGGCCAGTCGCTCCGCGAACAGACTCTTGCCTGCGCCGCCCGGACCGTCGATGGCGACCAGGCCGACCTGACCGCACCGCGCCGGCGCTCGGCGGATCAGCGCCGCGAGATCGGTGTAGCGACCCACGGTGGACTGACGCGCGGGAGGAGCCACGGCATAGCGAGCGTAGCAGTGCGTGGGGTGTGCGGTGGCTTGGGGCGGCTCACAAACGATCCGGCCGATGGCTTTAACCCCGCCCGGTCGCCCGCCAGCGGGGCGTCCTACAAGGGATCCGTTGCGAGGAGACTCGCCGGGGCGAATGCCGCGCGATGGTGACCCGGAAGGGTCAGGTTCGGAGGATGAGCAACAAGGTGAAGACGGCAATCCAGCGCCGTCATGCCGGCCATCGCCCAGGTGAGCCGTACCATCGTGAGCCAGCATGTCGCCACCACGTGAACAGGAGCGCGTGCGCTTTTCGCGCACTTCTCCCAGGGTCGCTCGGAGGCAGATGATCTCGCACGGCACAACGCGAGTTATGCGGTCAGTGAGCGCTGTGCTAACGAATTCGGCCTGCCGCCGAACAGGTTAAGCGGTCAGATTGAGCGTGAAAGTGGTGCTTGGTGGGCGACACTGGACTCGAACCAGTGACCTCTTGCATGTCAAGCATTTCCGCCTGAGCGCTGTGCTATGAGCGTGGGGAGCCGAGCGAAAGCGCGTCAGTTATACGCTCACGAAACTCGTCGTCCTGGATCCCTCACCATAGCCAGCCGGGACGCCGCGCGAAGGCAGCGCCAGATGAGGGGCGTGAGCGTGGCGCGCGCCCCGCCCAATCCCCGAGCGTCGCATCGGGTCGTGGTGATGGGCGCGACATCGGTCTAGGAGAGCACCTCCAGCGAGGTGCTGACCGGCACGGCGTTGGCGAGACAGTCGCGCACCGGCGAGGTGTCCTGCACGTACTGGCACAGCTCCTCGAGCTGCTCGGGCGAGGCGTTCGGCGAGCGCACCCAGCCGCGCGCGCGGATGGCGCTGAATCCCGGGCGCGTCTCCTTCGTCATGCCGAGGAAGTTCTGCACGTCGATGTCGCCCTCGACCTCGTAGCGAAGCTCGCTGATGTCGATGCCGCGCGCGGCGGCATTGGCGACGTAGCCGACGGCGTAGCAGAAGCCGAGCGCGGCGAGCAGTAGCTCGACGGCGTTCGGGCCGGCGTTGCTGCCGAGTAGCACCGGCGGCTCGTCACCTACCAGGCGGAACGGCGGTGGCTGACATCGTGTTGGGCCGCGCCGTCCCCGAGCGCTCCAGGCGGGACGTCAGTCTGTGGACCGGTTGCATCGCCGGCGGTCTGCTCGCGCCGGAGCTGGCGGCGCTCGTAACCGCCGCCGGGTTCGTCGACGTGGAGATCATCCCCGGCCACGACGTCTTCGCCGGCGCCCCGCAGCATTCCAGCGCGGCCGCCTATGGCACGATCGGCGCCGGCCTGCGCGGTCGGAAGCCCGGCCTCCTTGCACCGAGCCACGAAGCATGAGCTGCCATGGGTCGAGACGAAGGAGCGCGACTGGGAGCGCCAGCTAGGGCCCCGTGCAGAAGGCGCACAGGATGGCCACCCTTTCCGGCCCGATCGCGAGGCCGGTACGGCCTAACTGGTCGCGATCGTTCGACGACAAGGCCTCGCACCCGGACCACGCCGACGATCGCGGTATCAGCGCCTCCGAGACCTCCTCGATCCCGATCCGGACAGGAACGACGGCATCTTCGAGCCGTCGGGCTGAACGCCCCTACCGAACAGGGGAAGAGCGCGGAGGGCGGGCACGATGACCAACGTTGCGACGGCATCCGAGCTCGCCGCGATCAAGCAGCGCCAGAAGGTGACCTGGGCAAGCGGCGACTACCACATGGTCGGAACGCAGATCATGATCGTCTCGGAACTGCTCATCGAGGCGCTTGATCTGCGGTCCACCGAGCGACTGCTCGACGTGGCGACGGGCAGCGGCAACGCTGCACTCGCCGCGGCCCGCCGCGGCTGCCAGGTCGTCGGCATCGACTACGTGCCAGCCCTGCTCGAACGTGCGCGGTGGCGGGCACAAGCCGAAGGGCTTGAGGTCGAGTTCGTCGAGGGCGACGCCGAGGCGCTGCCGTTCGAGGACGGCAGCTTCGAAGTGGTCAGCTCGGTCTTCGGCGCGATGTTCGCGCCGAACCAGGAGCAGACGGCGACCGAGCTGGCGCGAGTCTGCCGCTCCGGCGGCCGGATCGGCCTAGTGGCGCACACGCCCGAGGGCTTCCTCGGCCAGCTGTTCAAGACGAATGCGAAGCACGTGCCGCCGCCGGCTGGCGTGCGCTCGCCGGTGCTGTGGGGCACGGCGGAGCGGCTGCGCGAGCTTTTCGGCGACCTCATGGCCGAGATGCGCCTCGAGAAACGCCACTACGTCTTCCGCTACCGCTCGCCGCAGGCCTACCTCGACTACTGGCGGCGCTACTACGGCCCGACGATGAAGACCTTCGAGGCCGTCGGCGAGGCAGGTCGGGAGGCGCTCGCATCCGATCTTTTCGATCTCGTGGCTCGGTTCAACCGTGCCGACGACGGCACGATGGTGGTGCCGAGCGAGTATCTCGAGACCGGCATCGTCAAGGGCTAGGCGGTCGCGGTACAAACGCGCCAGCCCATGATGACGAGCGGTCAGACGGCCGACGGCATACCATACGGGGCCGGGCGAGAGCAACGGCCCCGCCGGGTGCGACCGCGTTGACGACGTAGGTCAGGGGTCTGGGATCAGAAGGTAGGCCCGAAGGCGGCCCTTGCCTTTGACCTCGATCTCGCCGCGATCCTCGAACCGATAGTTGTCGCGCAGGCGCTGGCACATCCCCTCACCGACTTGGATCCGGCCGGGGAGACCGTGCGACTCCATGCGGCTCGCCGTGTTGACGGTGTCGCCCCATAGGTCGTAGGCGAACTTGTGCCGGCCGATGACGCCACAGGCTGACGGCGCTCGAGGCGACATACCCGCCCAGACTCCACTGCAGTAGGAACGGAAGCAGCGTCATGAGCAGTGCCTGCGTGAATCGGAAAAATCCATAGCTCTTGGTTCGCGCGAAGACAGCCAGGCTGCCCAGAGACACGACCTGATATGCGAACGGAATCGCCGCCGCCTCGAAGAGGCCGAGAGCCCAATAGGTCGCAACCCAGATGATCGCGAGGGCCATAATGAGGCTAGCGGCAAGGGTGAGAGCGACCTTCTGGGCGCGCGTCTCGTCTGGATCGCTGTCGGTTACACCGAGCAACGCCAGCCATTGGACGAACCGCGCCAGGACCGGCCGACGATCCATGTGGCGAGTATGCGTCTAGTGCTGCCGGTCGCGAAGCGCCTCGCTCACGCGAGCGATGTGGGGTCGGGCGTTCAGCTCTTCGTAGGTGGCCAGCGCCGATTCGAGCGCGGCCCGCGCCTCGCTCGGCTCGACCACGCGTGCAAGCGCCTCGCGGGCACGGGCCGACTCGAAGGGAGCCCGGATCCGCTCGAAGCCAGCGGCCGCCGCGCGCAGCAGCGCCACAGCCTGGGCCTTATCGCCCTCGGCATGGCGCTTAAGGCCTTCCGCCTCGTCCGCCGATGGCCCGACGATCGCGTCGGCATCGATGAGGTCGCGAGCGAGAGGCAGCAGCTTCGTGACCGCCGCCCAATCTCCGAGCGCCGCCAGCGCGAGCAGGCCCGCGAGAACGACATCCGACGAGGGTGTCTGCTGGCGCTGCGTCTTTTCAACGCGCCGCAGACGGGCGACCCCCCGCTCAGGATGGCCGACCGCCACGTCGTAGCAGGCCAGGATCGCGGCGACCTGGAGGTTTCGGGTGCCCGCCACCATGCCGGCCAGCTCGTGGGCGCGATCACGCTCGCCGAGATTCGCGAATAGAAGCGCGCCCAGTGCCGGACCGGTCTGCACCTCCGGACAGGCGACGTCCGACTCATGGGCAAACGCGCCCAGGTGGACCTCGACGACCGGCAGAATCTCCGTCCATCGGCCGGCCCGGTAGCCCGCGCGCAGCAGCGCGCCGGATGTGTGCATGAGCTGGTGGTCGCTGGTCTCGCGGGCTAGGTCGTACCCGTCGCGGGCTAGCTGGAAGGCCCGCTCGGTCTCGCCGGCCGCCAGCACGTCGCGCGCGGACTCCCCAAGGATCTCAGCCTTGACGTCACGGGACCCGATCCGGTCGATGAGATCGAGCTGGCGGAGGCTCATCTCGCGAGACGCGCGATATGAGCGCTGGTCCTGGTACAGCCGGGCGAGGACGGTCGCCGCGCGCGAGATGAGAGTCGGGTCGTCGAGGCGCTCGGCGATGGCCAGTGCCTCCTCTGCCCATGCCACGCGCTGACGGGTAGGGACCGGATCCGGCAGCTCGACTGAGTACCAGAACTTATCCGCATCGGCCCGGATGACGAGGAGGCTGGCCCGCAGCGCCTCGTCACTCGTGTCGTCGAGGCCGTCCTGTACGATCCGTTCGATCCTGCCCGGCTCCGGGCTGGACCGGAACGCTCCCCATCGCGTCGCGGTGCGGCCGATCCGTTCGGCCAGCCGCGCACGCGCTTCTTGGTCGCCCGGCTCGGCCAGGTCGCGGGCCTCCTGGAAGGCGGCGAGCGCCTCATCTGCGTGGTAGATCAACAGGTGGTCGCTACCCAACTCCTCGAGGGCTGTCCGCCGTTCAGCGGTCCCGGCGGCCAGATCGAGTGCCTGCTGATGCAACTGCAGGGCCTTATCCACGGCGTAGCGCTGGCGGGCAGCGGCCCCGGCCACAAGCAGCGCATTGAACGCCCGCTTTCGGAGCGCCTCCCGATCCGCTCCCTCGCCGGTCCAGGCCAGGTCGCTCTCCGCCCCGGCGACGGCGGCGTGATAATGGTGCGCGACCAGCTCGATGAACTCGTCGATCCGTTCACCGGCGAGCCGCTCGATCCAGGCTCCCACCTCGGCGTGGGCGTGGGCGCGGCGCGCCTTCGGCAGGCCTGCGTAGGCCACGTCGCGCACCAGCGCGTGCTTGAACATGTACTCGAGCTGGCCGGCGATGCTCGAGGTTGGACGCGCGAAGACCAGCCCTCTCCCTTCGAGTGCCATCAGCGCGGCAGCGACCGACCCATTGCGGTCCTGGGCGATGGGCGCCTCCCAGAAGACGCGACCGACCACCGCCGCCTCCTGGAGAACCCGCTTCTCCTCGCGGGGCAGGGCATCGATCCGCGCCGCCAGCAGGCCGTGGACGCTGTCGGGGAGGGAGATCTCCTCGGCAGAGCCGGTCGCTCGCCACGCGCCCTCCTCGTGGACCAGGCCCTCCTCATCGATCAGGCGGCCCAGCAGCTCCTCGACGAAGAACGGGTTGCCCTCCGCCTTGGCCAGGATCTCGGCCCGAAGCGAAGCCGGCAGGGCGGCGGCGTCGAGGAGGCCGTCCACCAGCTCGGAGCTCTGGGACGTGGTCAGCGGCTGCAACGAGATCGCCGAGAAGTTCCCGCGTCCGACGGCGAAGCTAGGACGAGACTCGGAGAAGTCGGGCCGAGCTGTCGCGATGAGAAGTAGCGGTCCGGTCGAGCGCGCTAGCACGCGTTCCAGCGTCTCAACCAGCTGGTCGCCCGCCCAGTGGAGGTCCTCGATGACCAGGACCGTCGGAGCCGTCGCGGCCAGCGCGCTCGTGAAGCGGGGCCAGGCACGCGCCAGCTCGGCCGCCATCCGCTCCGGATCCAGCCCTTCGAGTGGGCTGTGGGCCATCGTGAGGCCGGCCGTGGCAGCCAGCGCGTGGATCGTGCGATCCACTTCTTCGTCACTGAGCCCTAGCGGCCCCAGGATCTCGGCGGCGGAGCGGCGGAGCTTGGCGTGCGCCTCATCTGCGGGGTCATCCAGCCCGATGCCCGCGCTGGCCCGCAGGATCTCGCCGAGCGCCCAGAACGTGATCCCGTGACCGGTCGCAAGACATCGGCCCCGAAGGATACGGACCTCCGGGCGATCGGAATTGGCGGCACGGGCGACCTCAGCCACGAGACGGCTCTTGCCGATCCCGGCCGGGCCGGAGAGGAGCACGAGCCGCGGGCTGCCGGTCTCGATCACCTCGTCCAGACTGCCGAGGACCGTCGTCAGCTCGCGGTCGCGGCCGACGAGCGGCGCCCGCAGCGTCCGCACGTGGCGCTCGCCACGGGCCGCCTCTCCGACGAGCTCTCGGGCGGCGACGGCCGACGTCTTGCCCTTCACCGTAAGGGCCTGGGGGGGGCCGAAGCTGAAGGCGTGCCGCGTGGCGAGGTACGTGCGCTCGCCGACGAGGATGCAACCGGGTTCTGCAGCCTCCTCGAGGCGGGCCGCGACATTCACCGCGTCTCCTGCAACGAGCTGCTGCCCGGTGCTCGGTCCGCTCGGAGCGATGACCTCGCCCGTGTTCACCCCGATGCGGATCTGCAGCGTGACTCCGTGACGGTGGCGGAACTCGTCGTTCAACGTGGCCAGTCGCTCGAGCATCTCGAGTGCTGCGCGTAGCGCGCGCTCGGCGTCGTCCTCTCGGACCGCAGGCACCCCGAAGGCGGCCATCACGGCGTCGCCGATGAACTTCTCCACCGATCCGCCCCAGCTGGCGACAGCAGCCGAGAGTGTCGAGAAGTACGCTTGGAGCACCGCGCGCAGCCGCTCGGGATCAAGCTGTTCGCCGAGGGCGGTCGAGCCGGTGACGTCCGCGAACAGGATCGTGACCAGCTTGCGCTCATCGAGTCCGGCGGGAGCATCCAGCGGAGCGCCACAGCTGCCGCAGAAGGACGCCGAGGGGTCGTTGCTGGCGCCACATCGGTCGCAGGGGCGCGACTGTGGCGCTCCGCAGGCGGGGCAGAATCGTGCGTCGTCGGCGAGACGCGAGCCGCAGGCCGAACAGGCCAGCATCGGCCGATTATACGAACGCCACTCGACGCAGAACCGTACGCAGGTCGGACCCTTGTTGGGCGAGCTGTCTCAGGGACGCGGAATCTTCGATTGGCCGGACCCGAATCATTGGGGCGGGTAGTGGTCAATGGATTCCGCCCGTTCCAGGTTGCATGCGTGCGGCCCTAAGTCATCATGGGCCTTGTGTCGCGAGATCTGCCGTCGGGAACCGTCACGTTCCTGTTCACCGATATCGAGGGCTCGACCCTGCTGCTTCGCGAGCTTGGTGCGGGGGCGTATGCGGAGGCGCTGGCGGAGCACCGCCGCGTCCTGCGTCAGGCATTCGCGCGCCACCGCGGCGCTGAAGTCGACACGCAGGGGGACGCCTTCTTCGTTGCCTTTGCGACCGCGCCGGGCGCACTCCGCGCCGCTGCCGACGCGCTCGACGCACTGGCCGCGGGACGGATCCGCGTGCGCATCGGCCTCCACACTGGGACGCCGCATCTGACGGATGAGGGCTATGTCGGAGCCGATGTGCACCGCGCGGCCCGGATCGCCGCCGCTGGCCACGGCGGGCAGGTCCTGGTGTCGTCCTCAACGGCCGCGCTGGTGGGGACCGATGGATTGCGTGACCTCGGGGCGCACCGACTCAAAGACCTGTCCGCGCCCGAACGCATCTATCAGCTTGGCGAAGCTGACTTCCCGCCGCTCAAGAGCCTGCACCAGACCAACCTGCCCGTCCCCGCGACGCCGTTCCTCGGCCGGGATCAGGAAATCGCCGAGCTGAGCGCGCTGCTCGCGCGCGACGAGGTGCGACTGGTCACGCTCACCGGACCGGGCGGCACCGGCAAGACCAGGCTGGCGCTGCAGGCCGCCGCCACCGCCGCCGACGGTTTCCCGGGCGGGGTGTGGTGGGTGCCACTGGCCGCCCTGCGCGATCCGGCGCTGGTGCTCGACGGCGCTGCCAAGGCACTCGGCACCAGCGATGATCCGGCTGAGCGCATCCGTGACAACCGGCTCCTTCTGCTATTCGACAACTTCGAGCATCTCGTCGAAGCCGCCCCCAATCTCGCCGGCCTGGTGGCGCGCTGCCCCCGGCTGACCGTGCTCGTTACCAGCCGGGAGCCGCTTCACGTGTCCGGCGAGCACGAGTACGTGGTCGACCCGCTGCGCGATGCCGAGGCGGTGGCGCTCTTTGAAACCCGCGCCCTGGCCGCCCGGCGCGACTTCGTCGCCAACGGCGAAATCCGCCAGATCTGCCGCCGGCTGGACAACCTGCCGCTGGCCATCGAGCTGGCCGCCGCTCGAGTCAAGGTCCTCTCGCCACAATCCATGCTGGAGCGCCTCAAGCAACATCTCCCCGTGCTGGCCGCCGGCGCGCGCGACGCGCCCGACCGTCAGCGAACCCTGCGCGCGACGATTGAGTGGAGCCACAACCTGCTGACCGAGGCCGAGCAGCGACTGTTCGCCCGGCTGGCCGTATTCCGCGGCGGCTGTACGCTCAAGGCCGCCGAGGCGGCGGCGGACGCCGACCTGGAGCTGCTCCAATCGCTGGTCGATAAGAGCCTCGTCCGCCAGCGCGACGACCGCTTCTGGATGCTCGAGACGATTCGCGAGTACGCGGCGGAGCGGCTGGAGGCGTCCGGCGAGGCTGACGAGCGGCGGCGACGCCATGCCGAATACTTCCTCTCTGTGGCGGAGGAAGCTGAACCGCACGTGCGTCTCGATTCACTCGAGTGGCTCGACCGGCTCGAGGCCGAACACGACAACCTCCGCGCCGCGCTCGATCGGCTCGAGGCCGCGGGCGATGTCGGACGCCTTCTGGACCTGGCGGGGAGCCTCTGGCGCTTCTGGTACAACAAGAGTCACCTGACCGAGGGCCGTCGACGTCTAGAAGGTGTGCTGGATGCCGATGGAGGTCCGACCGCAGCTCGGGCGAAGGCGCTGGTCGGCGCAGCGGTCATGGCCCTCAACCTCGGCGATTCGGGGGGCGCAGGACTCCGCGCCGAGCAGGCCCTCGCCATTTATCTGCAGATCGACGACGAGTGGGGCGCTGCCTACTCAACGATGATGATGGGTAATGCGGCGGCCGAGGGCGGCGACGTGGCGGGCGGCCAGCCGCTCATCGCGGAGGCCGTGGGTCTGTTCCAGCGGCTTGGAGACCGCCAGTACGCGCTGATTGCCAGCACGAATCTCGGCTGGATGACCGGCGAGCTCGGTGACCCCGGGCGCGAGGAGCAGATTCTTCTCCACAACGTCGAGATGGCGCGGGAGCTGGGGAACATCGGGCTCCAGGCGGAGGCGCTGGCCGAGTTGTCCTTCTTCGCTCGTGATCGCGGCGACTTCGAAGATGCGAAGGCGAAACTGCGAGAGGCGATCGTCCTCGACCGCCGCCGGGGCAACACGCTCAGCGTGGCCATTCACCTCGCCCGGCTGGCATCAGTCCTGTGTCGAGCCGGTGATCCGCTGATTGCGGCGCGCCTCCTGTCGAGCTCTGGCGCGTTGACCGAGCAGGTCGGCGCCGAGGTGCCGTGGTGGGCGGCACGGAGGAACGCAGAGACGCTGGCCCTCTTGCACAGTGCGCTGGACGACGCTGCGCTCAACGGCGAGCTGGAAGCTGGCAGAAGGATGACGTTGGAGGAAGCGGTCGCACTGGCCCTCGCCCTGGGGGCAGGCTAGGCGCGCTATCTGTCCTCTATGCAGCAAGGAGAACCCGACAGGTCCGGCCCCCTGACTCCCCGCCGCGCGAGCCGCGCGGGTATCGTTCTGGTCAGACACGCAACCCTTGGGAGCCCGACGTGGTCCAGATCACGCCCTTCGTGGACGAAGGGCTGGGCAACTCTTCATACCTGGTCGACCTCGGCGACGGCCGTGCGCTGGTGGTCGATCCCGTGCGCGACGTCGAGCCCTACGTGCGCTTCGCGAATCAGCAGCGGCTGAAGGTGGAGTACAGCCTGGAAACGCACCTGCACGCCGATTTCGTTTCGGGCAGCCTCGAGCTGGCGCGGCTGGGCGCCACCATCCTGGCGCCGCGCGGCGCACACGCCGAGTTCCCGCACCGCCCACTCGACGACGCGGACGAGTACGACCTCGGCGGGCTCGTCGTGCGCGGCATCGGCACGCCGGGCCATACGCCGGAGCACCTGTCGTATCTGATCCTCGACGGACGGCACCCGGCCGCCCTGTTCAGTGGCGGCGCACTGATCGTCGGTTCGGTGGCGCGCACCGATCTGATCAGCCCTGCGCAGACCGAACCCCTGGCACGGGCACTGTTCCGCGCGCTGCGCGAGCGCATCTTGCCGCTTCCCGACGAGCTGCCCGTCTACCCAACCCACGGCGCGGGCTCCTTCTGTTCGGCCCCAGGCATCGGGGAGCGCACCACCACGATCGGTCGAGAGCGAGCGTCCAATCCCCTGCTGAGCGCGCCGGATGAGGACGCTTTCTTGCACCGGCTGACCGCGGGCCTGGGCAGCTACCCCGAATACTTCCTGCACCTGCGCGAGGTGAACCGCCGTGGACCGGCAGTCTATGGCTCCAACCTGCCGAGGCTTACGCAGCTGGCCCCGGCTGACTTGCAGGCGGCTACTGATGCAGGCGCCGAGCTCATCGATGTTCGACCCATCACACATTTCGCAGGGGGCCACATTCCGGGTGCCCTGTCGATCGCCCTGCGCCCAGCGTTCGCCCCCTGGCTCGGCTGGTTGGTCGAGGCGGGCCGAGCTCTCGTGTTCGTGGCCGACACCGATCAAGACCGCGCCGACCTGGTGCGCCAGTGTCTCAAGATCGGCTACGAGCACTTGGCGGGAGAACTGGCCGACGGCATGGAGAAGTGGCGCGCGGCGGGCCTGCCCGAGCAGCGCACCGAACTCAGCGCGAACGCGCCGGCTCGGCAGACTCCAATCCTGGACGTGCGTCAGTCCAACGAATACCTGACCGGCCACGTGCCTGCGGCCATCCACCTCGAGCTCGGCAGCGTGGCTGGCCAGGTGGCCGGGCTCAGGTCGGCCAATCCGCTCGTGATGTGCGGCCACGGCGAGCGGGCCATGACCGGCGCGAGCCTGCTCGAGCGCGACGGTTCCCGACCCTCCGTCTTCCTGGGCGGTCCTAACGAGCTGGTCCAGCAGCGAGGCGAGCGACTCGCCAGCAGCGGGTGACCCTACGAGGCGGGCTCGCACCACAGCTCGGACTGCGCGCCAACCTCGGCCAGTTCGGCCTGCTCGTCGGCGTGAACGCCCTCGTCGGCGGACTGGTCGGTCAGGAGCGGACGGTCCTGCCGCTGCTGGCCGAGCAGACGTTTGGGCTGCGCGCCGTCAGCGCCGCATTGACCTTCATCGTCGTCTTCGGCCTCGCCAAGGCGGTCACCAACCTCGTAGCTGGGGTTCTCTCGGATCGGTATGGCCGCAAGCCCGTCTTGGTTGCCGGCTGGTTCATCGGTCTGCCGGTTCCGTTGCTCCTGATCTTGGCCCCCAGCTGGGAGTGGGTTGTGGCGGCCAACGTGCTGCTCGGGGTCAACCAGGGGCTGACGTGGTCGACCACCGTGATCATGAAGATCGACCTGGTTGGCCCGGCACGGCGTGGCTTGGCGATGGGTCTCAACGAGGCGGCCGGCTATGGCGCGCTGGCGGCGACCGCGCTGGCCACCGGACTGCTGGCCGAACAGTTCGGCCTCCGTCCCGCGCCATTCCTCCTGGGACTCGCGTATGCCGGGCTGGGCCTGGGCGTATCGACGCTGCTGGTACGCGAGACGCGCTCGCACGCCGAGCTCGAAGGGACGGCGGCCCCAGCGGAACTCCGCCCGTCTATTCCACGAATCATGCTCACCACCAGCCTGCGCGAGCCGGCACTGTCGGCCGTCAGCCAGGCTGGCCTCATCAACAACCTCAACGACGGCATGGCCTGGGGCCTGCTTCCGCTGTATTACGCGGCCGCCGGCCTGTCCGTGGCCCAAATCGGGATCCTCGCCGCGCTGTATCCCGCCGTGTGGGGGCTCGGCCAGCCATTCACCGGCGCGCTTTCGGATCGGCTTGGTCGCAAGGGCCTCATCGCCGGCGGCCTATTCGTCCAGGCCGCTGCCATCGCGATGCTCGCCGCGGGCCGGGGATTCGCCATCTGGGCCGGGGCTGCAGTCGTGCTGGGCGTCGGCACCGCCATGGTCTACCCGACCCTTCTCGCCGCCGTCGGCGACGTGGCGCACCCGAGCTGGCGGGCGACCGCGGTGGGTGTCTACCGCCTGTGGCGCGATCTCGGCTTCGCGGTCGGCGCACTCATCACTGGCGTGGTGGCCGACCGTGCCGGGTTCAGCGCCGCAATCTGGACCGTCGGCGGGCTGACGGCGCTGTCGGGCGCGGTGGTGCTCATCCGTATGTACGAAACGCATCCCCGCGGGGATTGACGGACGGTCGCAGAATCCCTTGGTGGCACGTCGCACGATCAACGATCTGCTCGCTGACGCCCGAGCGCGCCTGCACCGGCTCACGGCGGCGGAGGCATATGCGGCGCAGCAACATGGCGCTCTGTTGATCGACACCCGATGCGCGGAGCTACGCCAGCGAGATGGCTCTGTTCCCGGCTCGATCCAGATTCCCTTGAGCGTCCTGTTCTGGCGCCTCGATTCGTCATCCGGGTACGACAACCCCGAGCTATCTCAGGCACCGGACCGTCAGCTGATTCTGATGTGCGATCACGGATACTCGTCGAGCCTCGCTGCGGCAACGCTGCACGACCTCGGCTTCGAGAACGCCACCGACGTAGATGGAGGATTCCAGGCGTGGGCTGCGGCCGGGCTCCCCGTGGCACGCCCGGCCGCCCGCGGAAAAGTGGGCGCATCGCAGCCGACGACGAACTGACCGACGGACCGAAT
>JALYSK010000115.1 GCA_030854805.1 Chloroflexota bacterium
ATGAGCAGGCTGGACGAAGGAGCGGCGAGGTCGATGCTACCGTTCGCGCGCTCGTGGTGTCAAAGCGGGCGCCGGGTCAGGAGGGAGCCGCGAAGAAGGCGGCGAACACGCGACGCACGAGCGGAGCGGCATCGGCCCCGCCAGTGGCGAGATGGACTCTGCCCAGCAGGGTGGCGGCCGCGACCAGCGGATCGTCCGATGGCGCGAAGGCCGGGAACCAGGCGTCGGGGTCGGGGCCACCTGTCTCCGCGGTTCCGCTCTTTCCCGCCACCTGCAGCCCAAAGCCGGCAAATGCGATGTACCCGGTGCCGTACGGCAGGTTGACGACCGCCTTCAGGGTCTCGACCACATAGTCGAGCTGCTCCGGCGTCATCGGGATCTTGCCCTTGACGGTGGGTTTCGTCGTCTCGACAACGCGACCGTCCGGCAGAGTTGCGGCGGTCACCAAGCGTGGTACCCAGAGCGTGCCGCCGTTGCCGATCGCGGCATAGGCATTCGTCAGCTGGAGGGGAGTCCCCAGGAAGAAGCCCTGGCCGATGCTCATCTGGATCTGGTCGAACGGGCCGTACGCCGCGCTGCGCTCGCGCGCCAGCCACGCTGCGTCGGGGAGCACCCCGGTCTCCTCGATCAGGTGCTGCACGCCGGTCGCGCGGCCGAATCCGAAGTCGTGCAGGAGGGCGGGGAACAGATCCGGATCGGCCTGGTAGACCGATAGCCCGAGCGGCATGTAGGTCGTGTTGCAGCTGAACGCCATCGCCTGCGCCAGCGAGACCAGGCCAGGTAATGAGTGACGCTGGTAGTTCACCGCAGTGAAGTCCTGGCTGTACGTCCATGACGGCGGACAGGTCACCAGCGTCGAGGGCGCCGCCACGCCGCTCTTCAGCGCCGCGGACAGGGTGAATGGCTTGAAGGACGAGCCCGCGGGGTAGGCGGCCTGCACAGCGCGATTGAGGATCTGGCCGGATCCCTGTGCGGCGAGCGGCTGGCCCCCGAACGTGGTGCCCAGCGTCATCCCGTTCGGGTTGAATAGGGGGGCGCTGGCGAGCGCCCAGAGATCTCCGCTCCTCGGGTCGAGCGCGACCGTCGCCGCCTCGGCGTAGGAGCCGATTGCGGCCTCAGCGGTTGCCTGCAGCCCGGCTCGCAGAGTGATGGTGAGGTTTGCGCCGGGGATGAGATCGCGGTGCAGGACGGCCTTGCTGGGACCATCCGCCGAGACTGCCTGCAGCTCAAAACCGGGCGTGCCGCGCAAGAGCTCCTCGGCCCCGAACTCGAGCCCGCTCCGGCCGACCATATCCCCGGATTCATATCCCTTGGCCAGGAGGTCGGGCAGCTCTTCGGCGGTCACCTCGCTCACGTAGCCGATCGTCTGTCCCGCGAGCCAGTCATGCGGATAGACCCGCTTGCCGTCGGCGCGCGTCTCGGCGTAGACGGTCCCATCCAGCGCCTTGATACGACCGCGAGGCGAGGTAGTGCGCGTGAGGCGCAGCTCCCCGTTCGTCCCGAGCTCGGGGAAAAGGAGCGCCGGGGTCCAGCGCACCTGCCAGCCGCTCGCCCCCTGGGTGAGCTTCACCTCGCGCTCGAGGTCAACCTCACCGAACAGGTCAGTCTTGAAGGCAAGCTGCAGCGGGACCGCCATGGCGGGGACCGGGCCGGGGAGTGGTGCACCGGGATCGAAGGCGGCGGCCGGTGTCGGCTCCGCGGTGGGCGTTGCGGGCGCGCTGGCTGAAGGATCGACCGTCGCGGACGGAGTCGGAGTTGGGGCGGGCAGGTCGGGAGGCCGAGGCTCGGCGGCGACGCTCGATGGCCGAGCATCGCCCGCGCTGGCGTACAGGACCGTCACCCGAGCGAGGCCGCCAAAGGTGGCGTGCAGGTCGTCGAAGTGCTGTTCGGGGTAGCGCTGCTGGTCGGCCGGGGCGACGAGCTTGTACATGGCGGCGTGATCGCCGTGAGCCCAGGCTTGCAGATAGGCCTCGGCCACCGCCCTCGCCGCCTCCGGCGGGGCGATGGGTGCCTGCGTCGGATAGGGGGTTGGGCTCGGCTGATTCGAGCAGGCGGCGAGCAGAAGGCTCAGGAGCGCGAGCGGCAGCGGCCGCCGGGTCTTCATCGGGCCAGCATCACCCGGCGGAAGCCCTCTGCGGCCCGATAGCCGGCACGCTCACCAAGCTCCTCGGCACGGCGGCGCAGCCAGCGAGCGAGCTCTTCGAAGTCACGGAATTGGCTGCGGTGATGCGAGAGCGCAGCAACCTTGCGCTCGAGCGTCTCGCCGATGTCGACCAGCTGGTTCGCCTCGTTGGTGCTCCATAGGTAGAGCTCGGCGACCTTCCAGACTGTTACCCCGTGGTCGAGCTGCTCGCGGAAGTTGAGCGGATCGCGCGCAGTCGGGAAGACCGCATCGACCACCACCTGTCCGACCGCTCGGTGATCGGGATGGTTGACCCATTCGTTGTTGACGAAGAGAACGGTCGGGTCGTGGGTCATCACGATCTCTGGCTGAAATGAACGGATCGCGAAGGTAACCCGTTCGCGCAGCCGCAGAGAGGACTCGACCTGTCCGTCCGGCTCGTCCAGGAAATCGACGCCGGCCACGCCGATCTCGGCGGCTGCGGCGCGCTGCTCGCCTTCACGAAGCTCGCCCAGGGCGACCGGATCGGCGGCGGGGTCGTCGCTCCCCTTATCCCCGCGGGTCAGGAGCAGGTAGCGGACGGTCGTACCCTCGGTGATCCAGCGCGCCACGGTACCCGCTGCCCCGAATTCGATGTCATCCGGATGCGCGGCAACCACCAGGAGGCGCTCGGGGGTGGGCAGCTTGTCGTTCGGCATCGGGTCGGCCGATCGTAGCAGTCAGCCGAGGGCGAGCGTCCGCGCCCCCTCGGGATCGAGCAGCTCGGCGGTCCACGGATGGCAGGTGAAATAGAGAACCTGGTGGCGGGCGGCGAGACCGCGGATCGTCAAGGCGGCCTGCTCGGCACGCTCGGCGTCGAAGTTGACCAGGATATCGTCCATGACCACGGGCAGCGGCTCGGCATGGCTCGCGAACTCTTCGATCAGCCCGAAGCGCAGCGCAAGGTAGAGCTGCTCGGCTGTGCCCCGAGACAGCTCCTCGGTGTTTCGACCCTCGCCCCCCTCTGTCTCGACCCGCACGTTCGCGTCGCCGGGGGGCGCGACGATGCGCGCGTAACGACCGCCGGTGAAGCGCTCGAAGTGCGACGCCGCCGCACGCACCACATCCGGCTGCCGCTCGCGCTCGTAGCGCGAGCGAGTCTCTTCCAGGAGCTTGAGCGCGACGGCCCGCACCGCCCATTGATGGCCGATGGCGACCGCCTGCCCTTCAAGCGCCGCCAGCTCCTGGCGCCGCTGGCCGAGCTCCTCGGCAGCCTCGAGCTGGCGGATCCGCGCTTCGAGTGCGCCGATCCGATGGAGGGCCGCGCCCTCGGCCGCCTCGAGCTGCTCCACCTCACCCTGGGCCTCGGCTTGGTTCGCCTCGAGCGTGGCCGGGTCCCGGTCCTGCGCCTCAGCCAGGAGCGCCGGCACGGCATCCGCGCCGCCGGCCACGCCCGCCAGTCCGGCTCGCAGCTCACGCGCGCGAGCCATCAATGCCCGACGTTCGGCGGCTGCCGCGTCGCGCCCGCGAAGGAGATCCGGATCGGCGCATCCGACCGCAGACAGATGGTGCGCCAGCGCCGCCTCCGCGACATCGGCCCGCACGAGCGCACGGCTGCGGCGCGTACCGAGCGAAGCGATGCCGGCTTCGAGCTCTTGGGCGCGAAGCCGGTCGCCGCGCGCGTGCTCGAGCCGGTCGACGGTGCCTGCGAGGAGTGCCATGCGACGAGCGGGATCGGCCGGCGCCGCCTGGCCGATCAACGCGAGCAGAGCATCGACACGCTCGACAAACGCCTCGTCCTCGCGGGCCGCGCCGGCGAGCAACGCGCGATGGTGGTCGCGCTCGACGACTGAGCGGCGGGCCCCGCCCGCTGCTCCCAGGAGC
>JALYSK010000116.1 GCA_030854805.1 Chloroflexota bacterium
GGCCGTTTCATGGCTTTCCGTTGGGGGGCGAGCAGGCCCGCCCTCAGGAATCGCGGTCTCGCATGAGGCGCCAGCCGAGCAGCCCGGCCACCAACGCAGCCAGGACGATCGTGGCACCCGCGACCAGTGATGACTCGAACCAGAAACCCTCGGGGAAGAGCTTGATCAGTTGGGAATCGGTCCCGAAGAGGTATGTCCCCTGAGCGAAGAAGAGCGTGTGGAAGGCCAGGAAGGCCGGCTCGAAGGCCACCGCGAAGATCATCGCCAGCACGACCGCGACTCCGCCGATGGCGGCCGCTGCGAGGACCAGCAGCCGGCCACGGCGCCGTGCCTCCCGAAGCCAGGCGCCGGTCAATGCGAACAGCGCGATGGCCGCCCCAAGGACCGCAACAAGGATCCGGACCAGGCCGCTCACGTCGCGCATGTGGGAACGCTCCATGGCATCGAGGAGTGGCTGGCGCCCGTCGAGCGAGACGTCGAAATCGCCGCGAGCGACGAGGTCGATGAGGATCGTGCCCGTCACGCGATCGACCGCGGCCTGGTCAACCCCGAGCGCCGGCGCCACGTCGTTGCGCCTCTGCTCGAACGATACGAACCAGGGGTCGAAGAGGAGGAGCGGGCCGGCCAGGGCGATGATGATCGCGGCCGCCACCGCGAACACAAATCCGACCAGGCGGGGCGCCCGGCTCATGCGCTCCGCGCGGGATCGGTCAGAAGGCGCGACCGGCCAGCCGACCGATCACGATCGTGAGCGCCAGGCCTACGAGCGATATCACGATCGATCCCAGGAGCGCCGCCACGAAGCCGTCGACCGTGAAGCCGAGATTCAGCTCACTCGATATCGCGCCGGTCAGGAGCAGCATGAGCGCGTTGATGACGATCAGAAAGAGCCCGAACGTGATCAGCGTTAGGGGCAGGGTCAGGATCCGCAGGATGGGCCGCAGGAATGTGTTCACCAGGCTGAAGATGGCGGCGACGACCAGCAGCTTCCACCACTCCCCCGTGAAGCTCAGGCCGGGCACGGGCAGAATCTGGACCGCGACGTAGATCGCAGCGGCGTTGATCGCGATCTGGATGAGCCGATTCACCCCGGTAGCCTAGCAGCAACCGAGGGATCGACCGCTCGAGCGCGGCGACTAAAACTTAATGACGCCGAGCAGCCAGAGAACGAGCACCAGCAGCAGGATTGTCCCGATCAGGCCGAGTCCGCGCATCGCGTCTCCTTCAGCGGATTGCGCTGCTAGGCCTCGCAGAATTGGTGCCAGTCAGGCACGTGCGTGATCTGCCGGCAAGCGGCGCCCGCGGACCCAGGCGCCCCGAACCATGGCTGGATGCGGTCGAAAGATGAGACGGCCCATGACCTCCGAGGGCTCGCTCGCGTCGACGCCGGGGAGCGGCGCCGTGAGCTCCGGATCGACGAGGATCAGGTCCGCATCTTTGCCAGTCTCGATCGAGCCGATCTCCTCCTGGAGCCCCAGCGCAGTTGCCCCAGCGAGCGTCGCCAGCCTCAGCCAGCCGAGCGGGTCGAGCGCCGGCCGGCGCCGGCCGATGGGGCCAAGCGAATTCTGGGTGTACGCACCAGCGCGCATGACCCCGAAGAGCGATAGCTCGGGGCCGCCCGCCACATCTGAGCCGAGCCCCACGCTGACCCCCTCATCGAGGTAATGGCCGAGCGGCATGTTGCCGCTCCCCAGGAAGAGGTTCGAGGCGGGACAGTGAGCCACGTGGGAGCCACTCTCGGCGAGCCGGGTGATCTCGCGGGGCGACAGGTGGTTGGCGTGGGCAAGGATCGTGCGCGTGCCCAGCCCGCCCGCCAGGTCATACACGTCGAGATAGTCGCGCGCGGCAGGGAAGAGACGACGCACCTCCCCCACTTCCTCGCCGTCCTCGGAGAGGTGCGTCTGCCAGTAGGCCCCGGTCTCGGCGGCCAGGCGCGCCGACTCACTCAGGAGCTCCGCGGTACAGCTCACCGCGAAGCGCGGCGTGAAGGCGTAGCGCAGGCGCCCGCCGTCTCGACCGTGCCAGCGACCGCAGAGCTCGGCCGACTGGCGGAGACTGAGGTCAAGGATCTCGCCGGGCGCGATCGCCTCGTCGTACGTGAGTCGATCCATCATCACCTTGCCAATCACGGCGCGGATGCCGTGCGCTTCCGCCGCCTCGAAGCAGGCGTCCAGGCTGTCTGGCCACACCGCTCCGTACGCGACCACCGTCGTCGTGCCGGCAGCGGCGAAGGCACGAAATGCGGCCGGGGCAAGCCGCTCGGCGGCAGCGCGGTCGAAGGCCCGCTCGAGCGGAAAGATGTAGCGGTTGAGCCAGGTGAGCAGGTCGAGGCCGGCGCCCAGGCCGGCGTTCGGGATCTGGGGCAGGTGCGCGTGCAGGTCGACCAGGCCCGGCAGCAGGAGCCATGGGCGCGCGTCGATGACCGATCGGGGCGCGTCCCGGTCGGCCCAGGACCGGACAGCTGTGATCCGCCCGCCGGCATCCACCTCGACCAGGGCATCGGCTTCGAAGCGGCTGTCGCCGCCGGAGATCGGCGTCAAGAGCAGGGCACGCAGCGCGAAAGGCGGCCGATCCGGAAGCTCGGGGCGGTCGGTCACGGCCGGATGCTACACACGCGCACGGTATGGCGTTCGACGCGGCGCGACGTGGCGGGCGCGGCGCCCTACTTGACCTCGATATCCTCCCGCGGGGGGGTCGCCTGCACCTTTGCGTCATCCAGCCTCGCGATCCAGCGATCGATATACCCGCGCGCGGTGATCAGCTGCTCGCGGGTGGCGACCTTCATGTGCTTCCGAGCGTCTTCCGGGAAGATGCGGTGCAGCAGGGCCCAGAAGGCGGTCTCCGGCCCGCTGGCACTTTCGTAGCGGCCGAGCCGCATTTCGAGCTCGCGTATTCGCTGCTCGAGGTCCTGTTCGCGAGTCTTAGGCATTCTTCACTCCTTTGGCGGTGGCCCGCGGTGCGGCGAAGCGGATCTTCAGAACATCATCTTCGAACTTCGCCCCTTCCGCCGGGGCATCGATGAGGGCACGCGGCAGGACCAGCGTACGCCGCCAGGTGCCGAGGTCGATCAGCAGCTCGTCCGCGTGGCGCGACAGCGAGATCTGTTCGCGGCTGGTGAACGGCAGCTCGAGCGAGAGGATGAAGGCCCCATCGTCGCGCGTCACCGAGTAGGGCCGGCCGCGATAGAAGAAGTCCAGTGGGTCACGGTCACCGTAGAGCGCCGCCCCGAGCTCTCGAAGCATATCGATGCCGACCACCTCGCGATCGAAGAACGGCGCGTCGAGGACTGGGATCGGGGCGAAGGTCCTCTCGACGAGCGGAGCGTACTCACGCTGCTTGTCGTACCAGCCCCGGAAGTAGTCGCCCACGTCGTGGGGCAGTACGCGGTTGACCACCACCAGGTCGGTCGGGTAGTCGTAGAGATGGAAGTAGGTGAACGAGCGCTGGGCCTCCTTGATCACCACCTGCTCCAGCGTGAGCACCACCCGGACCGATGTCTTCGCCGAATCGGCCAGGAGGCTGCGCATGTGCTCCAGCTTGCGGAACAGCTCCTCACCGGCGTCGAACACTTCGTCGCCCGGCATCGGTATGCCGATGAGACGGTGGATCATGGGACCGGTCAGTCGCGAGATGCGCCGGCCGATGGGCTCAACCTTCTCCATCCACCACTTCACCGCCTCCGGCAGGCTGAGCAGACGCAGGGTCTCGCCGGTGGGGGCGGCATCGACCACGATCACGTCGTACGCTCCAGAGTCGTGGTGCTCCGCGATCCAGAGCAGGCTGCCAACCTCATCCATCCCCGGCAGGACCGTCATTTCCTCCGCCAGGACCTCGTCGAGCCCTCGCCAGCGCAGGACCGATGCGGCGTACTCCTGGATCCGGCCCCAGTAGCGCGCGACGTTGAAAAAGACATCGGATTCCTGGCCCCAGAGGTTCGGCGCGACCTCGACCGGCTCCGCGCCCAGCTCCTGCCCGAATGCGTCGCCCAGGCTGTGGGCGATATCGGTCGAGAGCACCATGGTGCGATAGCCGCGCTCGGCGCAGATCAACGCCGTTGCAGCCGCCACGCTCGTCTTGCCGACGCCGCCCTTGCCGGTATAGAGCAGGATTCGAGTCATCGGCGCCTCGTGGTCCCCCCGATCGTGTCCGCCGATTCTAGCCGTCGCCGGCGCCTGATCCGTCACCGAGCCGCTCGATCGGGTGCGCGAGGGACTAGCCGCGCACCAGTCATCCGCGGTATGCTATGCGCACCTTCGGGAAGTCCGAGGGGCGTCCGCCTGGTCGACGGTTCCTTCTCGAGCCGGCCGTGCGTCGGCGATTTCAGATCGAGAAGAGAAACCGAGGACACCACCCAATGGCCACTGGAACGGTCAAGAAGCTCGTCTCCGATCGCGGATTCGGCTTCATCACTGCCGAGGACGGCAAGGACTATTTCTTCCATCGCGACGGGCTTGACAGCTCGCTCGACTTCGACCGCCTGGTCGGGGGGGAGAAGGTCAACTTCGACGTCGAGTCGAGCCCCCGCGGTCCCCGCGCAGTCAAAGTCCAGGCCGCCTAAGCAGCCACAGACCGGTACGGCCCTCGCGTCTTTGGACGCGGGGGCCGTTTCTATGTCCGGGAGGTCCCGAAGCCCATCGCCGCAGTGTGACCGCAGAGCTCGGGCGTAGCCTTCTCCCATACCGCGAGTTCCGGGGACACTTCAGCCCGCCGGCTGAACGCTCGCGACGGAAGAAGGAGGCATCTCAGATGTCGGTTGATCTGGGCCGGTCGCGCTCGCGCCGCGCCATCCTTGCAGGTCTGGGTGGCGGAGTCGCGGCCCTCGCAGCTGGTGCGCTGCGCGGCCTGCCGACCATGCGCGCCGGCGTCGATGGCGACGTTGTGCTCGGCACTGCAAACGTCGAAACCACTCTGACGTCAATCACGAACAGTATCGCTGGCGCGGATGCTTTCGCGGCAACCGCCGGGGCTTCGACCGCGACGAGCAACAGTGTTGGCGTCCTCGGGGAAGGCGACACCGGGGTCCTGGGGTCGGGCGTCTTCGGGGCGGTCGGGGCTGGCGCCGCGGACGGCATCGGCGTCTTCGGAAGCGCCAGCGCCTCGGCCATCCCGAACGTGTTCGGTGGCGCCGGGGTCATCGGCCAGTCCGATGCCGGCGGAACGGCAGTGGTCGGCTTTACCGGGCTGACCGCGCCGCTGCCTACCCCCGACACCGGGATCTACGGGCGCTCCGATACCGGCGGCGCGGGGGGACGCGGCCTGATGGGCCACTGTGCCACCGGGATCGGCCTGCTGGGCGAGACGATCAGCGGCGTCGGGGTGCGGGCCTACTGCGGCACCAACACCGGGGTCGGCCTGCGAGTAACTGGCAAGGCCGCCTTCGACCGCTCCGGCAAGATCACGATCACCGCCGGCCGCAGCAGCGTGGCCAAGACCGGCATCGCCCTCACCAGCGCCAGCTTCATCCTGGCCACGCTGCAGACCAACGTGGCCGGGCTGTTCATTCAGGCCGTGGTCAGCAATCTCGCCGGCAGCCGTTTTACGATCTACCTCAACAAGGCACCGACCGTGAACGTTGCGGTCGCCTGGCTGGCGGTGAACTGAGATGGCCGATCCGCGGCAGCGGCTTCCTCGCATCATGGCCAGGCCCGGCGCAGGGCCGACCACCAAGAAGCTCGCTCACGATCGACCGCGCGTGCGCGGCGGTGAGT
>JALYSK010000124.1 GCA_030854805.1 Chloroflexota bacterium
CCCCGGCGCACTGGCGGACCCGCCTGTCGCGGCCCAGCCGCATGGAGAGCTCGTTCCGATCCGCATCGTCACCCAGGACGAGGTCCTTGACGGCTGGACTCGCGTGGGCTCGGAGCGGCTGTCAGACCTTCTGAACGGCGAAGACATGTTGAGCTTCTCCCGGGTTCAGGATGAGCCGACCGAGGACGACTGGCAGGCCATCGACCGGGACCGGATGTTGCTGGTGGTCGCTCCTCCACACACGAGCCACCGTCAGCTTCGCGTGAACCGGCAGAAGCGGAAGATCATCGCGCAGTCCGCGCACTATGCGGTCCTCGGCACGGTTCATCTGATCCCGGGCAACCGGCTCGACCGGACCGTGCTTCAGACCCGCCAGCACTTCCTGCCGATCACCAACGCACAAGTGGTGATTCCAAGCCGGCCCGACGTCGAGGAGGAGCACGAGGTCGTCCTGCTCAACATCGTCAACGTCGACGCGGACCTCAAGCTGGAGGTCGCTGACTGACGGGCCGCTCTGCCTGGACCGCTCAGCGGCTGAACGCGGCTGGGCGAGTGGTGGAGCCGACGCTCGGGGTCGAACCGAGAACCTGCGGTTTACAAAACCGCTGCTCTGCCAGTTGAGCTACGTCGGCGCATCTCGATTCTAGCCCGGGCTTCCCGACCGCTGTCGGACGACCTCGAAGAGCAGGAGGGCGCCGGCGGTCGCCGCATTGAGGCTCGCGACCCGGCCGGCCATCGGGAAGCTGACCAGCAGGTCGCAGCGTCGGCGGGTGGTGCCCGAGAGACCGCTCCCCTCGCTTCCGACGACGACCGCGATCGGGCCGCGGAGATCGCTCGACCATGCGGTCGCCGGGGCGTCCTGGTCGGCGGCCACCAGCCATACGCCGCGCTCCTTCAGCTCATGGATCGCACCACCCAGGCTCTCGACCCGGGCGAGGAGGAGATGCTCACTGGCGCCAGCGCTGGCCTTGACCGCCGCGGCCGACAGCGGGGCCGCCCCACGCTCGGGAAACACGATCCCGTCGACGCCCGCCGCCTCGGCCGATCGCAGGAGGGTCCCGAGGTTGGTCGGGTCCTGCAGATGCTCGAGGACGAGCACGAAGGGGTCGTGGCCCGCCGTTTCGGCGCGGGCGAAAAGCTCGGCGAGGTCGGCGAACCGCCGCTCCTCGACCTCCAGCAGGAGGCCCTGGTGCCCATCGAACCCGGCCAGGCGTCGCAGCCGATCTCCGTCGATTCGCTCGACCGGGATGCCCATGCGCCGCGCCTCGCCGATGATCGCCTTGCGCTCAGGACTGGACTTTGCGCTCTCGGCGACGAGCAGGCGACGTGCCGCGCGGCCCGCCGCCAGCGCCTCGACCACAGGTCGGCGCCCTCCGATGAGCTCGCTCATTCCCGCTCGATGGCGGCGACCGCGTACGCAGCGATCCCCTCTTCGCCCGCAAAGCCGAGACCGTCGGAGGTGGTCCCCTTGACCGTCACCGCCGCAGAGGAAAGGCCCACGAGCGCGGCGATGCGGGTCGCCATCTCATCGCGCCGCGGAGCGATCGCCGGGTGGGCGGCGACGATGGTCAGATCAACGGAGGTCGGTCGCCAGCCGGCCGTGCGCATCCGCTCGACCACGAGCCGCAGCAGGTCGCTCGAATCGGCACCTGCCGAATGACCGTCAGTCGGGAAGAGGGTCCCGATGTCCCCTATCCCGGCCGCCCCGAGCAGCGCGTCGATCACGGCGTGCAGCGCAACGTCGCCGTCGGAATGGCCGACCAGGCCGCGCGGCTCGTCCGGCCACTCCAGCCCGCCCAGCCGCAGGCCGCGTCCCGCCTCGAGGCGGTGCGCGTCGAACCCGATCCCGGGCCGGCCAGATGCGTTCGGCGCGTCGAGCGGCGCCGATCTCCCGCGCAGGACACCGCGCAGGATCTCCTCGTCACCGGGCTCCGTCAGCTTTTGGTTCGTGACCTCGCCGCGCACCGCGATCACCGGCAGGCCGGCACTCGCCAGCGCCGAAACGTCGTCGGTGAAGACACCGCCGGCCTCAAGGGCGCCGCGCAGCTCGCCCAGGCGAACGAGCTGTGGCGTCTGCGCGGCGCGCACGTGGCCCCGGTCGAGGGGCATCCCGTCGCCGCGGAGCAGGCTGTCGTGCACTGGAACTACTGGCACAACCCCTCCACGCGCTGGCGCGGCAGCCACGATGCGTGAAACCAGCTCCCTGGAAGCAGCCGGGCGCGCGGCGTCGTGGACCAGCACCAGGGTTCGGTCGTCGGCGCCATCATCGGCCAGCGCCCGAAGCCCCGCGAGGACCGAATCGGCTCGCTCTTCGCCGCCCGGCAGGACGAGGCATCGGTCAGGTGCGGGAAGGGCCTGCGTGTAGTCGTCGAGCCGGTCGTGGGCGACGACGACCGCCACGCGCGTCAGCCTCGACAGCGAGAGGAGGGCGTCGAGGCTCCAGCGCCAGGCGGGGCGCCCCCAGAGGTCGATCCACAGCTTGTCGACTCCCATCCGTCGGCTGCCTCCGGCGGCAACCAGGACCGCGGTGAGCCGCTCGCTCACGCGTCCCGCGGCTGGGCGAAGATCATGCGGCCCGCAACCGTCTGCAGGACGCGGGTGACGGTGACCCCCACATCGCGCTCCATGAAGCGGCTCCCATTCTCGACCACGATCATGGTGCCGTCATCCAGGTACCCGACCCCCTGCCCCGGCTCCTTGCCCTCCTGCATGATCCTCACGCTCATCTCCTCGCCGGGATGGACGACCGCCTTCACCGCGTTAGCGAGCTCGTTGACGTTCAGGACGCGGATCCCCTGCAGCTCGGCGACCCGGTTGAGGTTGAAATCATTGGTCAGGATGGCTGCATCGTGCTCGCGCGCGTAGGCGACCAGCTTGGCGTCGACCTCGGCGACCTCGGGGTAGGTCTCCTCGGTGACGAGCACCGGCGTGACGGAGTCCTTCTGCAACGCCGCCAGCATCTCGAGTCCGCGGCGCCCCCGGTTGCGGCGCACCGTATCGGGCGAGTCGGCAATGCGCTGAAGCTCATCGAGGACGAAGCGCGGCACGACCAGCGTGCCGAGGATGAAGCCGGTGCGACCGATATCGACGATCCGTCCGTCGATCACCGAGCTCGTGTCGACCACGACCCGCACCTCGCCGCCGCCACGCCAGCCCGGGATCGCTCCAGCCAGCGCGGGAATGAGGACGTCGCGCTTGCGGAGGGTGGCCCACAGCATGCCGAGCGCCAGCAGGATCGCCGCGAGCGGCGGCAGGATTGAGCCGGCCGCGCCGCCAATCGCCGATAGAGGTGCGCCCAGCAGGAGGCCCATCACCAGGCCCACGATGATGGCGATCACGCCGAGCACAAAGTCGCCGGGACCGGCCTCGCTGATCAGGTCGACCACGCGCCGCGCGGGGTAGATCGTCACGTATGGGATCGCCAGGTAGCCGAAAAGCAGCGACGCCGCGACCAGGGCCATCAGGAACGCCGGTCGGTTGCCAGCACTGATGAGGCCCCCGGAGCGCTCGAGCAGTAGGAGCCCCAGCCCGAAGCCGAGGAGGGTGCCGAGCAGAGCACCGAGCAGCTGGATGAGCTTGTTGGACATTGGACCGATGAGTGCGAGGAATGAATACGCCGCAGAGTCGGAGGATGAATCGACGGAAAAAGTCGGATGAGGCAACGGCAGCGAGTGGCAACAGTACCACGCCGCCTCCGAAATGAGCCAATCCCCATCAGACCGATGCCGGCTGGCCGGTGCTCAGTCCTCGGCGAGGGACATGGTCAGGGCGGCGCGGATATCGCCGGCAGTGACGATGCTGCCTCCATTCGACGGCGGCGCATGCTCCCCGCGGTGCGGCCCCGTCACCAGCCTCGCGAATCCCAGCCGCGCCGCCTCGGCCAGCCGCCGATCGGCCCGACCCGCGACGCGCAGCCGGCCGGAGAGGGACAGCTCGCCGGCGAGCACGGTACCCGGGCGGATCGCACGTTCGCGAAGCGATGACGCGAGTGCCGCGGCGATTGCGAGGTCGGCCGCCGGCTCCTCGATGCGGAGCCCACCAGCGACGTTGACATAGACATCGTGGCCGGTCAGGTTCAGGCCGGCGTGACGCGCTAGGACGGCGACCAGCATGAGCACCCTGCTGACGTCGATCCCGGTCGTAGCGCGGCGCGGCGGGCCATAACCGGCGGGCGCCACGAGGGCCTGAATCTCGACCGCCAGCGGGCGACTCCCTTCGAGCGCGATCGTGACCGCACTGCCGGCGACCGGCGGCAGCTCCGACTCGATGAAGAAGCGGCTCGCATCCGCGACCTCCACCAGCCCGTCGGCGCGCATCTCGAGCACGCCGACCTCATCGGTCGAGCCGAATCGGTTCTTGGCGGCACGGATCAGACGGGTGGAGCCCAGCCGCTCGCCCTCGAGGTAGATCACCGCGTCGACGAGATGCTCGAGGGTGCGTGGACCCGCGACGGTGCCTTCCTTCGTGACGTGGCCGACCAACGCGACGCAGGTCTGGCCGGCCTTTGCCAGCTCGGCCAGCCGGCGGGCGACCTCGCGCACCTGCCCGACGCTCCCTGCCGGACCACCAAGCTCCCCGCTGGCCAGCGTCTGGACACTGTCGATGACGGCCAGCGCAGGAGCAGTCGACTCGATCACCGCCAGCGCCTGCTCGAGCTCGGTGGTGGCCACCAATCCCAGCCCGTCGACGACCGCTCCAACTCGCTCGGCCCTTCCTCGCACCTGTGAGGCGGACTCCTCACCGGTGAGGTAGAGCACCCCGGCGCCCTGTCCGGCGACGCGCGCCGCGAGCTGCAGGAGCAGCGTGGATTTTCCGATCCCCGGGTCGCCTCCGAAGAGCACGATCGAGCCGGGCACCAGCCCGCCGCCGAGGACGCGGTCGATCTCACGCATGCCCGTCGCGAGCCGGTTCGCCTCGGCGCTGGTGACGGCGCCGATCGGCTGGATGGCTGCTGTGGCCCGCTCGCGCGTTCGCTGCGCGGCGGCGCGGGTCGGTCCAGTCGGGGCCACGGTTTCCACGAGCGTGTTCCAGCCCGCGCACGACGGACACTGTCCCGCCCATTTGGGCGACTCGGCGCCGCATTGCTGGCAGACGTAGATCGAACGGACGGGCAAGGAGCTGTCTCGTGCTGGACAGGAAGACGGCGGTGCCGCGCTCGCCATCTTGCCATGCGGCGATATGTCGGCGGCTTACCGTTCGCTTATCGCGACTTCACCGGTTGGCGGTCCTCCGACCGGCGCTCAATGCTCAGACCGCCGTCGGGGTTGGTGTCGATCACGATCGTGTCTCCGACCTCAAAGCTCGCCTGGAGCATCCGCTCAGCAAGCGGATCCTCGATCTGGCTCTGGATCTCGCGACGCAGCGGCCGGGCACCGAAGGCGAGGTCGTAGCCCTTCACGATGATCGCGTCCTTGGCGGCTTCGGTTACC
>JALYSK010000132.1 GCA_030854805.1 Chloroflexota bacterium
TCGCCTCTACCATCGGCGCCATTCGCCCTTCGTGAGGAGCGCAACAGACACTTGGTAGCTACCGCGGCGATCGTCCTGGCCGCCGGTCAGGGGACGCGGATGCGGTCGCGCATCCCCAAGGTCCTCCACCCACTCGCCGGACGGACGATGCTCGAGCATGTCCTCGACGCCCTGGCCCGCGCCGGTATCGAGCACCGCGTCGTGGTGATCGGATACGGCGCGGAGCAGGTCGACGCGGCGCTCGATCCCCGCATCCCCACCGTCCGCCAGGAGCCCCAGCTGGGCACGGCGGACGCGGTCCGCGCCGGGCTCGAGCGTGTCCCCGCCTCGGCGCGCCAGGTGGTGGTCACGATGGGCGACGCGCCGCTCCTCCCGCCCGAGCTCTTCGGCAGGCTGGTTGCCGTCCAGGCGGAGGCGGGCGCTGCGATCGCGCTCCTCTCGGCGCGCGTGAGAAGCCCAACCGGATACGGCCGCATCGTGCGGGACCCCGACGGGAGCCGGGTCGCGATCGTGGAGGAGAAAGAAGCCGATACCGCCACGCGCGAGATCGATGAGGTCAATGTCGGGGCCTACTGCTTCGACGCGGCGTGGTTGCGGGCGAACGTCGGGCAGGTGCCGGCCGGCGCGTCTGGCGAGTACTACCTGACCGATCTGGTCGCCATGGCGGTCGTCGCGGGCCGACGGGTCGAGGTGCTCGAGGCGCCCCGCCCCGAGCTCACGGTCGGGATCAACGACCGCGTCGCCCTCGCCGCGGCTGAACAGCTCATGCGCCAGGCGATCGCTGAGGGGCACATGCGCAACGGGGTGACGATCGTGGATCCGGAAACCACGCTCATCGACGCCGCGGTCGAGATCGGGCAGGACGCACGGATCGAGCCCTGGACGATCCTCGAGGGCCGGACCGTGATCGGGCAGGATGCTGTCATCGGCCCCAACAGCCACCTGCGCGACAGCCGCATCGGCCCGCGAACGAGGGTCTGGGCCAGCGTGGTCGAGGATTCGGTCGTGGCCGAGGACGCCGAGATCGGTCCTTATAGCCACCTGCGGCCGGGAGCCGTGGTGGGAGCGCACTGTCGCATAGGCAATTATGCGGAGATCAAGAAGAGTCGACTCGGCGCAGGCACACAGCAGCACCACTTCAGCTATATCGGGGACGCCGAGCTGGGCGAGAACGTCAACGTCGGCGCCGGGTCGGTGACGGCGAACTACGACGGCGAGACGAAGCATCGGACGGTCGTCGGCGACGGCGTGTCGCTCGGGGTCGACACGATGATGATCGCGCCAGTGACGATCGGCCCGAACGCCAGGACCGGGGCTGGTGCCGTGGTCAACCGGGACGTCCCAGCCGGCAAGACCGTGGTCGGGATGCCCGCGCGGCCGATCGAGGCCCGGCGCCGCGCCTCGCCACTGGGGGCCTCGGCGTCGCCGAGCGACCGGAAGCTGCATCCAGGAGGAACCTCGAAGTCGCGCGATGCCTGAAGGCAGCAGTACCACCGGCAACCCGCTCACTGACTTGCTTGTTGTCGCCGTCCTGATCCTCACTTCGAGCTTCTTCGCGGCCTCGGAGATCGCCCTGATCACCGTCAAGCGCCATCGGCTCACCCAGCTTGCCGAAGAGGGCCACTCGGGGGCCAGGATCGCGAAGCGCCTCACCGAGGATACGAGCCGATTCCTGGCCACGATCACGATTGGGCTCACCTTCCTCGGCTTCCTCGCGTCTGGCGTCGGCGCGATCTCGCTCTCCGGCCAGGTCGCCAATCTGATCCGAAGGATCCCGCTCATCGGGGGCGCGGCAGACGGGATCGGTTTCGTGCTCGTCACGCTGCTGATCGCACTCGTCTCCATCATCATCGGCGAGCTCGTGCCGAAGACCCTGGCGCTGAGCTACCCCGAGCGCCTCGCCCTGGCCGTCGCGCGTCCCATCAGCTGGATCGAGAAGTTGCTGGCGCCGGTCGTCTGGGCGGTCTCGCGGATCTCGGGTGTCCTCGTCGGCGCGCTGGGCGGGACCACGAAGCCTCAGGCGGGCTACCTGTCGACCGAGGAGCTGAAGATGCTCGTCGAGACGGGCACGGTGTCGGGCGAGATCGAGGAAGGCGAGAAGGAGATGATCCACGGGGTCATCGAGCTCGCCGAGACGAAGGTGCACGAGGTGATGGTCCCGCGCATCGGTATCCGCGCGGTCGAGGTGGACGACCCGCTCGACGAGGTGCTCGACATGATCGTCGCGGCGGGCCACTCGCGGGTGCCGGTCTACCGGGAGAGCCTCGACAATATCCTCGGCATCCTGTACGTCAAGGACCTCCTGCCCTACCTGAAGGGGAGCCGCAACGGCTCGAACGGGATCGACATTCGCGCCCTTGCTCGGCCCGCCGTGTACGTCCCCGAGACGAAGGCGGTGGGGGACCTGCTGCGCGAGATGCAGATGCAGAAGGTTCACATCGCCATCGTGGTTGACGAGTACGGAGGGACGGCTGGACTGATCACCATGGAGGACGTGGTCGAGGAGATCGTCGGCGAGATCCAGGACGAGTACGACACCGAAGAGACGCTCGTCGAGCCGATCCCGTCGGACGATGCGATCGCCTATCGGCTGGATGGAACGGTCAGCATGGACGACCTGCGCGATCTCTTCGACATGCCCGATGACGATGAGCCAGATGAGGAGGCGTACGACACGGTGGGCGGCTTCATCATCCACCGCGTGGGCCAGATCCCCCTCCCCGGCGCCGAGGTCCCCTTCCGCGACGTGACGCTCCGCGTGGAGGCAGCCGATCCGCGCCGCGTTGCCAAGGTCATCGCCATCCGGCCGCGGCGCACCGAGGAGGTCGCCGGGCAGGTGCAGGAGAGCGCCTGAGTCGCCGCCCCCGGACTACGCGGCGATCACGGCCTCCACCAAGGTCGCCAGCTGCCGGCGGCCGTCGGGATCGCAGGGAAGCGCCTCCAGATCGGCCAGCGCCTGGTCCCGATAGCGCCGCGCCTCGCGCAGCGCATGCTCCCGAGCTCCGCAGCGCTCGAGGATGGCGAGCACCTCTTCGATCTCGTCGGGCGGCATCGGCTCGCGAATCGGAGCCGGGCCTTCACCGAGCGGGGCCGCGTAGATCTCACGCAGCCGATCGGCATCGGCCGACGCTGCGTGCTCGAGCGCCCAGACCAGTGGCAGGGTCTTCTTCCGCTTGCGCACGTCGCCCGCCTCCGACTTGCCGGAGTCGGCGCTGCTCCAGAACGTGCCCTTCACATCATCGGCCATCTGGAAGGCGAGCCCCAGGTTGTAGCCGAAGCGGCGGTAGGCTTCGATCGTGTCCTCGTCATCCGTCGCCAGGATCGCGCCCGCCTGGACCGAGGCACCCAGCAGGGCGGCCGTCTTCTTGCCGATCATCTCGAGGTAGCCATCGACGGTCACGTGCGCGGCTCGCTCGAAGGTGATGTCGAGGAACTGGCCTTCGCATAACGCCAGGCAGGTCTCGTCGTAGCTCTTCATCAGCTCGAGCACGCGATGCTCCGGAAGCCCGTTGTCGATGAGCCGGTAGAGGGCAAGGCGCGAGAGCGCGAAGAGCGCGTCGCCGGCATTGATGGCGAGTGGTATGCCCCAGATCGCCCACAGGGTAGGCCGATGGCGTCGCTCGGTATCGGCATCCTCGATGTCGTCATGCACGAGGCTGAAGTTGTGGCCCAGCTCGACAGCCGCGGCGCCTGGGAGCACGGGCCGATGATCCCCGCCGAGCGACTCGTAGGCGAGCAGCCCGAGGAGCGGTCGCAGGCGCTTGCCGCGCGGCCCCGACTCGTCATCGAGGCCGAGGTGATAGGCGAGCATCTCATAGAGCGGTCGAGCGTGGCCATCGCGCTCGTCGAGCACGATCCGCATCTCCCCTTCGATCTCGGCCAGCAGCTCACCGAACGCGACCCGGATGTCCACGCTCGAAGGGTACCCGACCGGCTTGATCGCCATCTCCTCCTCGTCCCCCTGCACGTGATCGATATGTTACTGCAAAGTAGCACGTTAAGGCGGGGCGCCGTCCGGCCTAGAATCACGGCATGAGCCCGCGTGCCCGCCTCTACAAGACCGAGGCGATCGTCCTGCGCAGCATGGATCTGGGGGAGGCGGACCGGGTGCTCACCCTCCTGACCCCACGGCTCGGCAAGCTGCGCGTGGTGGCGAAGGGGATTCGCCGCACTCGCTCACGGCTGGGCGGCGGCCTCGAGCCATTCACGGATGTACAGCTGGTCCTGGCAGTTGGCAGGACATTCGACGTCGTGACACAGACGGCACTGCAGGATGCCCATCTGGGCTTGCGCAACGACCTGCACTCGACGGCTGCGGCGTGGTATCTCGTGGAGCTGGCTGACCGCTTCTGCGAGGGCGCCGCGGAGTCTCACGGCGCATTCGTGGTGCTCGCCCAGGGGCTCTCCGGCCTTGACGCGGCGCCCGCCGAGGTGTCGCGCGAGGTGGTGGCGCGTTGGTTCGAGCTGCACTTGCTCGGCGCGATGGGCTTTCGCCCCGAGCTGAGTCGCTGCCTGGAGTGCGGCGCCACGATCGAGCCCGAGGGTAATGCCTATTCGCCGGTTGCCGGTGGGATTCTCTGCTCGACCTGCGGCCACACGGCACTCGCCGCCCAACCTCTCACCCCCGATGCGCTCAAAGTGCTGCGCCACCTGCAGCGCAGCGAGCTGCCAGCCGTCCTCCGGCTTCGTCTCGCGCCAGCCCTTCAGCGCGAGATCGAGCGGCTGCTGCACGCCACCATCTCCGCAGTGCTCGAGCGGGAGCTGCGGTCACGCGAGTTCTTCGAGGAGGTCGCGGCACGGGACGGGGCCCTTGCCGGCCTACCGTAGTCCGGTCGCTCTGAACGGCGTCCTGCTCTAGACTCGGAGGCCCAGCATCGGTCCCGCGGGGACCCCCACAGCAGGAGCGCCGATAGCCCGTGCCCGCCCCGAACATGGACCTCATCGTGAGCCTCGCCAAGCGACGCGGGTTCGTCTTCCCGTCGAGCGAAATCTACGGCGGGATGGCCGGCTTCTGGGACTACGGGCCGCTCGGCGTCGAGCTCAAGCGGAATATCGAGGCCGCGTGGTGGCGCCACATAGTGACCATGCGCGAGGACGTGGTCGGGCTCGACGCGGCGATCATCATGAACCCGCGGGTGTGGGAGGTCTCCGGCCACGTCGCGGGCTTCTCCGACCCCATGGTCGACTGCCGGAACTGCAAGCTGCGCTTCCGGGCCGACGACCTCAAAGGCCCGCCGTCGGAGATCGCCTGCCCAAATTGCGGCAGCCGAGGCACGCTCACCGAGCCGCGCCAGTTCAACCTGATGTTCCGCACCCACGTTGGACCGATGGAAGAGAGCGCGTCGGTGGCCTATCTCCGCCCGGAGACGGCACAGGCGATGTTCGTGCAGTTCGACAATGTCGCGACCACCCAGCGTCGCAAGCTGCCGTTCGGAATCGCCCAGATCGGGCGCAGCTTCCGCAACGAGATCACGCCGGGCAACTTCATCTTCCGCGACCGCGAGTTCACGCAGATGGAGATGGAATTCTTCATCCAGCCCTCGGAGGAGGACCGCTGGTTCGCGTACTGGGTCGCCGAGCGCCTCCGCTGGTGGACGGACGTGATTGGCATCGGCGCCCAGCGCCTTCGCCTGCGCCCGCACGAGGCCGATGAGCTCTCGCACTACTCGAAGCAGACGACCGACATCGAGTACGCCTTCCCGATGGGCTGGTCAGAGCTCGAGGGGATCGCCGATAGGACTGATTACGACCTCTCAGCCCACGCCGCCGGGTCCGGCAAGCGCCTGGCGATCTTCGACGAGGCGAGCGGCGAGCACGTGGTGCCGTACGTGATCGAGCCGGCGATGGGCGTGGAGCGCGCGTTTCTGACCGCGCTGATCGACGCCTACGACGAGCAGCAGCTCGATCGGGAGAAGCGCGTCGTGCTCCATCTGGCGCCCGCGTTGGCGCCGATCAAGGTCGCGGTGCTGCCGCTCCTGCGCAACCGGCCCGAGCTGGTGGAGCGGGCGCGCGCACTGACCGCCGGGCTGAAGCCGCTGGTCGCGGCCGCGTACGACGACACGGCATCGATCGGCAAGCTCTATCGCCGCCAGGACGAGATCGGCACGCCGTACTGCGTGACCGTCGACGTCGACTCGCTGGACGACGGCGCAGCGACCATTCGCGAGCGCGACTCGATGACCCAGGAGCGGGTCGCACTCGGGCTGATCCCCCAGCGCATCGCCGACCTCGTTGCCGGCAGCGCCACCTGGCAGGGCGTCCCCAGCCAGACTTCCTCGGCGCCGCGCGACGAGGGGCGCGCGTGACGGAGCCGCAGTTCGGCGAGATCGCCGCCGCGCTGGCGGCGGGCGACCACGAGCGAGTGCTCTCCCTGACCGATGCCGTCCTGGCCGAGCGACCTGGAGACGACGCCGCACACGAGCTGCGGGCACGCGCGCTGATGGCGCTCCGACGCCTCGATGAAGCCGAGGCGCACGCCGCCGATGCCGTCAGGCTCGATCCGGATGAGATCCGCTACCGCGAGCTCCTGGCGGAGGTCCTGTCGCTGCGCGGCGCCCATCGGGACGCTGCCGCGGAGTACGGACGGCTCGCGCGCAATGACCCGCGGCAACCGGCCTGGATGGTGGCCGAGGCGCGGGAGCGGCTGGGCGCCGCACAGCCGGAGATGAGCGTGGACGCTGCCCAGCGCGCCGTGAAGCTCAGCCCGCGCAACGCGCAGGCGCAGCTGGCTCTCTCTCGGGCGCTGGCGAGGGTGGGGGACGCCCGCGGCGCCCTGCAGGCGGCGACGGTTGCCGCCGAGCTGCTCCCTGGCGATGCGGAGGCCCGCGAAACGTTCGCCGATGCGTCATGGCTGGCGGATCGCGATGGTGCGGCCTTCGCGGGCTACCAATCACTGGCTCGCGATCTGGCTGGAGCCGACCGCGAGCGCGTCACCCGGAAGGCCCGGACCCTCTTCCGCCAGCGGACCGGCGCGCTCGGCAAGGGACTTGCGAGCATCACCCCACTCTTCGGTCTTGCTTTCCGTAACGGCTGGATCGCCGTCCCGCACGAGGGCACTCAATGAGCATCGTCAGCCGCCTCTTCGATGCCGACGGGACCGACCGCGAGGTGGAGGTCGATGCATCGGTCGTGAAGGGTCTCACGGACCACCAGCTGCTGTGGGCCGACGTGATGGGCGACGATGAGCGTGAGCTGCGCCGAACAGCGGAGCTCTTCAGCCTCGAAGAGCAGTCGCTGAGCAACCTCCTGAAGCCGATCGGCCGGCCGCGGCTGTCCGTGCTGAGCGACTATTTCGAAGTCAACGTGGTGGCCCTCGGCGGCGATGATCGGCCTGTCCCGCTTGACCTCTTCGCTGGGGCCAACTGGGTCGTCACCGTCCACCGTGACGAGATCACGTTCCTCGGCGACTTTCGCGATCAGCTGGCAGGGGATACCGAGCTGGGACGCATCGAGGCGCCGTCCTTCCTGGCGGGCCTGCTCGACTGGCAGATCGGTACCTACTTCGAGTCGGTGGACGACCTGGAGCGTTCGGTCGACGTTCTCGACGAGCGGGCACTGAGTAGGAGCCAGGACTACGACGAGCGTTTCGCCGTCGTCACCGACCTGGTGCGGCTGCGGCACCGGATCGGCAAGCTGCGCCGGATGCTGACCCCGCATCGGGCGGTCTTCGCCGCCCTGGCGCGCCCGGACTTCGAGGTGATCGCGACGTCTGACTCGGCGGCGCACTTCCGCGCCATCGCAGACCGCCTTGAGCGCGCCATCGACGCCGTCGAGAATGCACGGGATCTGCTCATCGGCTCCTTCGACCTGTACATGACCCAGACTGCGCAGCGCACCAACGACGTGATGCGGATCCTCACCATCGTGAACGTGGTCCTGCTGCCCGCCGTCGTGCTGGCCGGGATCATGGGAATGAACTTCAACGTCGGCTTCTTCGAGAACGCGAACCTGTTCTGGGTTGTCCTCGCGGTCATGGTGGCGATCGCAGCCGCCTCGCTCGCCCTCGCGCGCTGGCGTCACTGGCTCTGAGCGGCGGCCGCGATCGGGGAGCGGCGTCTACAATCGAGCCTCCCAGTCTCCAACGCATGAGGACCTCTGCCCTGATGGCCAGGACCGCCAAGAAAGCCGCGGCCGCTCCGGCCGCGACCGGCCAGCTGATTTACACCTTCCGCGAGGGCAATGCCGGGATGCGCACGCTCCTCGGGGGCAAGGGTGCCGGCCTGGCCGAGATGACGAACGCCGGGCTGCCGGTGCCACCCGGTTTCACCGTCACGACCGAGGCCTGCAATGCCTACTACGCTGCCGGCAAGGAGCTGCCGGAAGGACTCTGGGACGACATCGTCGCCCACATGAAGCAGGTCGAGGAGGAGGCCGGGAAGGGCTTGGGCGATCCGGCCAATCCGCTCCTCGTCAGCGTCCGATCCGGCGCCGCCTTCAGCATGCCGGGGATGATGGACACGGTCCTCAACCTGGGCCTCAACGAGGAGACGCTGCAGGGCCTGATCGATCTCACCGGCAATGACCGGTTCGCCTGGGACGCCTGGCGCCGCTTCATCGCGATGTTCGGGCGGATCGTGCTCGACATCCCCGGGGCCGAGTTCGACGAGCCGCTCGAGCAGCTGAAGTCAAACCGCGGTGTCAAGCTCGACACCGATCTGACCGCCGATGACCTGCACGGCCTGGCGGGCCGCTATCGCGAGATCGTGCAGGAGCACACCGGGGAACCGTTCCCGACCGATCCGTACCGGCAGCTCGAGCTGGCTGTGCGCGCCGTCTTCGACTCGTGGTTCGGCAAGCGCGCGCACGACTACCGCGAGTTCAACAAGATCCCGCACGACCTCGGCACTGCGGTGAACGTGGTCACGATGGTCTTCGGCAACATGGGCAGCGATTCCGGCACGGGGGTTGCGTTCACCCGCGACCCGAACACCGGCGAGAAGACGCTCTTCGGCGAGTACCTCACGAACGCCCAGGGCGAGGACGTGGTGGCAGGCATCCGCACGCCGGCCAAGATCAGCCAGATGCGCGACGAGCTGCCCGAGGTGTACGCCCAGTTCGAGGCGATCGCGGAGCGGCTGGAGCGCCACTACCGAGATGCGCAGGACCTCGAGTTCACCATCGAGCGCGGCACGCTCTACATGCTCCAGACCCGCTCGGCCAAGCGAACTGCCCCGGCCGCGGTGAAGATCGCGGTCGACATGGCCAATGAGGGGCTCCTATCCCGCGAGGAGGCGATCCAGCGGGTCGATCCCGCCCAGATCGTTCAGCTGCTCCTGCCCCGTTTCGACGAGGCCGCAAAGGGCCAGGCTCAGGACCGTTTCCTGGCGAAGGGCCTCAACGCGTCCCCTGGGGCCGCCACCGGACGCGCCGTCTTCGATCCCGACCGGGCGGTGGAGATGAAGGCGGCCGGAGATCCCGTGATCCTGGTCCGCATCGAGACGAGCCCCGACGATGTGCACGGCATGCTGGCCGCCCGCGGCGTCCTGACCGCACGTGGTGGTGCGACCTCGCACGCCGCCGTGGTGGCGCGCTCCATGGGCCTGCCCTGCGTGGCGGGCGCGGAGAGCCTGCGGATCGACTACCGCTCCAAGAGCATGCGCGCCGGCGAGAAGGTGGTCAGCGAGGGCGACATGATCAGCATCGACGGCACCACCGGCGAGATCTACGCCGGGGAGCTGCCGACCATCGAGGCGCGCTTCGAGGACGAGCACGACCTGGCGACGCTGCTCGGCTGGGCGGATGAGGTGCGCCGCCTGCAGGTCTGGGCCAACGCGGACTACCCGCGCGACGCGGAGCGCGCGCGCGCGTTCGGCGCGCAGGGGATTGGTCTCTGCCGGACCGAGCACATGTTCTTCGAGCAGGATCGGCTGCCGACCGTTCAGCGCATGATCCTCGTCGCCAACCGGGCGACCGATGCGAAGCGTCGCAGTGCCGCCGGCGGCGAGCTCGCGGCGGACGACGACGAGGCGATCGCCACCTTCGATGCCGCATTGGCAGAGCTCGAACGCCTCCAGACCGATGACTTCGCAGGGCTCTTCCGGGCGATGGACGGCCTGCCGGTCGTGATCCGCCTGATCGACCCACCGCTGCACGAGTTTCTGCCGTCGTATGACGAGCTCCTCGAAGAGGTGACGCGCCTCCGCACCCTGCTGAGCCAGCCAACGGTGGCCGATGCGGTCGCCGAGTCCGATGCGCCCGCGCTTCAGCGCGGGCTGGCGAAGCTGTTCGGCGAGAAGGATGCGGCGCGCGCGATGCAGCTCATCGGACGACCGGGCAGGGCATCGGTCTCGGGGTCAGATCGGTCCGGGATGGAGTCAGAGCTCGCCGAGAAGGAAGAGCTCCTGGCGGCAGTCGCCGCGATGCGTGAGCAGAATCCGATGCTCGGCCTGCGCGGGTGCCGGCTGGGGCTGATGATCCCCGATATCGTCAAGATGCAGACCCGCGCCATCCTGGCCGGCGCCGCCCGCGCCACGGCTGAGGGACGCAAGGCCCTGCCGGAGATCATGATCCCCCTGGTCGGCCACGTGAACGAGCTGGCCGAGACGCGAGAGATCCTGGAGGCCGAGGTCTCGCGCATCGTCGAGGCCTCGGGCCAACAGGTCGACTACAAGTTCGGCACCATGATCGAGGTACCGCGCGGTGCTCTCACTGCCGACGAGATCGCGCAGCACGCCGAGTTCTTCAGCTTCGGGACCAATGACCTGACGCAGATGACGTACGGCTTCTCGCGCGATGATGCCGAGGGGAAGTTCCTGCTGCAGTACGTGGACCGCAAGATCCTGCCGGAGAACCCGTTCCAGGTCCTTGACGCGACCGGCGTGGGCCAGCTGGTGCGGATGGGCGTCGAGAAGGGCCGCTCAACGCGGCCGGGACTGAAGATCGGCATCTGTGGCGAGCACGGAGGAGATCCGGCCAGCATCGCCTTCTGTCACCAGGTTGGCCTCGACTACGTCTCATGCTCGCCCTTCCGCGTGCCGGTCGCCCGTCTGGCCGCCGCGCAGGCGGCGATCGCCTCCCCGGAGTCGCGCGACAAGTAGCCGCTAAATAGGTAGTGGGGGCGGCGTTGGCGGCGGCGGCAGCGGGCATCCAAGCGGCGGGACCCCCGGCACGGATGGGCACTGGTCCAGGATGTCCGGGACACCGTCTCCGTCGCTGTCCTGCAGCAGTACCGGCGTCGGGACAGGTGTCGGAGGCGGCGTCACCACCACCGGAGGAGGCGTCACGACGACAGGCGGAGGCGTCACGACGACAGGCGAAGGCGTCACACCCGGTGGGGGCGCGATACCCGGCGGCGGCGTCACACCCGGGGCAGGGGTATCTACCGGCGTCACGCCGGGCAGCACGGGCGGTGGCGGCGCCCCAGGGAGCAGGCCCCCGCTGCCCGACCCGGGGCCGGCGGACCCGGGTAGCGGGACGGTGATGAGCCCGCCAAAGAAGGTCGTGATGCCGCTGCCGGCGCCCGACGATCCGCGTTCGCCACTACGGGTCACCGCGTCGGGCGGTTGAACGGCACCGACCAGATCGGTGATCTTCCAACCTCCGTTCGGGCCCCCAAACGGCCCGAACGCTTGACGCACGTCCAGCGGCTCGCCACCGATGAGGAATGCCGCCGGGCGGCTGATTCCCCATGCCGAGACTGCTACGAGCAGGATCATCCCGACCGCCCGCTGCGCAGGCCGGTTGGCTGCGAGGGAGCTGACGACCTTCGAGAGGGAGATGGATCCGCCGACTCGGAGCATCTCCGCAAGACGCATCATGGTGCGTTGTCTCGTTATGCTGTTCGAACGAAGCCGGAGGCTGCATATTGCGTGCCCGGCCAAATGGCCGCTGCCTCGAGACACGCGTTGCGCCAGGCTGGACATTGCCGGCGGGGCCCCCAGGCGCGACTGCGGTAGCGCGTCGCGTCCGATGCTGGCCCTCCCGGATGTGCGGTCAAGTGCGTTCAGGGGGAGTTTAGTGAGGTCTGCAACCGGCCGCACCGCCGATGACATGCTTGGCAGCCCCTTGACAAACTGGTAAAATTACTCAATCCCCACCAGTAACCCCTTGACAAGCCGCTGCAGCGGCTGAGGTTGTCCACGCGCATGCCGTCCGGCGTAGCCGCAGAGATCAAGTCGAAGCTACCGGTGATCGAGGTCATCGGCGAGACGGTGCTGCTCAAACGGGCCGGCTCGGCCTACAAGGGTCTCTGCCCATTCCATGGCGAGAAGACCCCATCGTTCGTGGTCACCCCGGACCGCGAGACCTGGCACTGCTTCGGCTGCGGGCAGGGAGGTGACATCTTCACATTTCTCATGCAGCGTGATGGGCTCGACTTCCGAGAGGCGCTCACGCGGCTCGCCGAACGGGCCGGGGTTGAGCTCTCGGAGCGAACGGCTCAGGAGGATCGGCACCGGCGACGCCTGCGCGAAGCCCTCGAGGCCGCGATCGGGTGGTATCGCGAGGTGCTGGTCCAGGCTCGCCAGGCCCAGGTGGCCCGGGCCTACCTGGCGGAGCGCGGGCTGAGCGACGAGACGCTCGAGCGCTTTTCGGTGGGCTATGCCCCGAACACGTGGGACGCCCTCACCCGGCGACTCCGGGCGAGAGGCTTCAGCGACGAGGAGCTGGTGGGCGCCGGGCTTGCGAGCAGCGGCCGCCGCGGGGCGATCGACCGATTTCGCGGAAGGATCATCATCCCGATCCGCGACCAGTCGGCGCGTCCCGTTGGTCTCGGCGGTCGCATCCTGCCGGGCACCGAGGGTCCCAAATACCTCAACTCGCCCGCCACCCCACTCTTTGACAAGAGCCGCGCGCTCTTCGCCATCGACCTGGCGAAGACCGCTATCCGTCGCGAGAAGCTGGCCGTCATCGTGGAGGGCTATACCGATGTGATGGCCGCCCACCAGGCCGGCTTCGGCAATGTCGTCGCCTCGCTCGGAACGGCGCTGACCCGCGGCCAGATTGACCTTGCGACCCGCTATGCCGATGCGGTCGCCCTGGCATACGACGTCGACCTCGCCGGCGAGGCGGCAACGCAGCGAGGCCTGCTCGAAGAGCTTGGCCCCGAGGCGGCCGTGAGCAAGGTGCGCGTCATCCGCATCCCGGCTGGCAAGGACCCGGACGAGCTGATCCGGACCGATCCGACGGCGTGGCGAACGGCGGTCGCCGACGCCAAGCCGGTGATGGAGTACTTCATCGAGCGCGCGGCGGCAGCCGCCGACCTGACCAGCATCTCGGGTCGGCACGAGGTCACGGACGCCGTGCTGCCGCTGCTGCAACGCGTGGGCGATCCGATCGAGCGCAACCTCTACCTCCAGCAGCTATCGAGGATGGTGAACGTCGAGGAGCGGGTTCTGAGCGAAGGAATGGCCCGGGGACCAGTCCATCGGCCGGCGCGTCCGCCTGCCGGCGCCGAACCGGCACCGCCGCCGCCGCCGCCGCTCGCACCGCTCGAGGCGCTCGCGCTCCAGATTCTGCTGCGGCATCCGGCCTGCATCGATGAGCTTCCACCAGCGGGGGAGCCACTCCCATTTCGGGATGCCGTGGCTTTGGCACTGGTCGAGGCGTGGCGTAACCGGCTCGGCTCCGACGCGTCCGGTGGCGACCTCGGCGCCTGGGCGCAAACACTCGACCCGGCGACCGCTGAACTGGCGCACGACCTGCTCGCGCGCGGCGCCGAGGCGGGGCCACAGCTCGACGAGGAGAGGGCACGCGACGCGCTGCGCGTCGCGTTGCTGCGCCTGCGTGTCGAGCGCCTCGACGAGGCAATCAGAGACGGACAGCTCCTGCTCGAGGGAGCGCAGCGAGAGGGAGACCGGGAGCGGTTAGAGGAGATCGAGCAACGAATCAACCTGCTCGGCCGTGAGAAGGCGGAGACGACGAGAGCGATGCATGAGCCGGCCATCGCGGTCGGAGCGAGGAGGACCTGAGCGTGGCGACGAGCACGACCCGCAAGCGCGTCAAGGCGGAAGAGCCGGAGAAGCCGGGCCCGACCAGGACGCCGCAGCAGACAGAGAAGAAGACAGTCCGCGCCCCGGCGCAGCAGCAGAAGGCAGAGGCACCCGCCCGAGCGCGCCCCAAGAAGACGGCCGAGGGTGAGGAGGGCCGCGCTCTGGCGCAGCTCCTGACCAGGGCGAAGGCGGACGGCTTTATCACCCATGACCAGATCCTCGCGGCCATGCCGCAGCCGGAGGCGCACCTCGCCGCGATCGAGGAGCTGTACGCGAAGGCCGAAGAGCGCGGCATCGAGGTGCTGGACGCCGAAAACAACCCCACCCTCCTGGCGGAGCCCGAAGTGGAAGCCGGGGAGCGGCCGAGCCTCGGCCGAACCAAGCGCGAGGCGGAGGAGGATCTCGAGGCGCTGGCCGCCGACCTGATCGGTATCGACGATCCGGTTCGCATGTATCTCAAGGAGATCGGCAAGGTAGCGCTCCTCACCGCCGAGGAGGAGGTCGTGCTGGCGAAGGCGATCGAGCTCGGCGAGCTCGCGGTCGAGGACCCGGCCCGAGCCCTCGTCAATCTCTTCACATGGGTCACCCTCGAGACGGAGCCCAAGGCCCGCAGCATGGCCGCAATGCGCGCCTTCGACCTTCCCAAGGAGTCGCCGCACGTCACCCGCGAGGCGATCGACTGGTGGTTTGGCCGTAAGCGGGGGACGATCGAGCCACCCGCCATCAAGCTCGCCAAGGCGCGCCGGGCGCCCGATCTGGACGACGCTGCCCGGACCCGCATCATGGAGGCCGAGTCGATCCTCAAGGTGCTCGCCTCGGATCCGGCCCAGGGGCTGAAAGATGCGGTCCTGTTCGGGGCCACGTATGGGTTCAAGGCGATCGATCATGCGGGCGCAACCGAGCTGTACGAGCTCGAGCGCTGGGCGCGTGAGACGGCACAGCAGATCGTGCGCGAGTACATCGAATCGGGCAACGATGCTGGCTACCTCAAGGAGCTGGGACATGACCCGGAGGTCGCCCCCGACGTGCCGCTCGAGAAACGGTCCGGGCGCCTGGTCGAGCAGAGCGTCGACGCGCGCAAGCGTCTGACGGAGGCGAACCTGCGCCTCGTGGTCAGCATCGCCAAGAAGTACATCGGCCGGGGCATGAGCTTCCTCGACCTCATCCAGGAGGGCAATATCGGCCTCATCCGCGCGGTCGAGAAGTTCGACTACGAGAAGGGCTTCAAGTTCAGCACGTACGCAACGTGGTGGATCCGCCAGGCGATTACCCGAGCCATCGCGGATCAGGCACGCACCATCCGCATCCCGGTCCATATGGTCGAAACGATCAACCGGCTGATCCGGGTCAGCCGCACCCTCCTCCAGGAGCTTGGCCGGGAGCCTTCAGTGGAGGAGATCGCCAGGCGCATGAGCCGCGACGAGATCGTCCGCGAGCTGCGGGACAAGCTGCAGCGCGAGCCCACCGACAGCGAGGTCGATGAGCGCGAGTCGCAGGGTCCGCAGACGGTCAGCCCGGAGAAGGTGCGCGAGATCATGAAGGTCTCGCAGGAACCGGTGAGCCTCGAGACCCCCATCGGGGAAGAGGAGGACAGCCATCTCGGCGACTTCATCCCAGATCTCGCCAGCGTGGCTCCTGCCGACGCAGCCAGCCATCAGCTGCTGAAGGAGCAGGTGGAGGGCGTGCTCGATTCGCTGACCCCGCGGGAACGACGCGTCCTGCAGCTGCGCTTCGGCCTGGAGGATGGCCGCAGCCGCACCCTCGAAGAGGTGGGCCGCGACTTCAACGTGACTCGCGAGCGGATTCGCCAGATCGAGGCGAAGGCGCTGCGCAAGCTGCGCCATCCAAGCCGGTCGCGCAAGCTCAAGGACTACCTGGAGTAGGACCGATGCCGACGATGCGGTCTTTGACCGCCTCTTCGTCGCGGCGCTATGATCGGGCGACCCCAGGCGGACTCATCGATGGTCTGCACGCGTTCCGGCGTAGCTCAGTGGTAGAGCGGGCGGCTGTTAACCGCTTGGTCGTAGGTTCGAATCCTACCGCCGGAGCCAACTGCTTACTGAATCCGACCGGTCAACACCGTCGTCGGTGCGGCGAACTGCTCGGTGAGCCGAGCGCGGAGCTCAGAGC
>JALYSK010000133.1 GCA_030854805.1 Chloroflexota bacterium
GCAGCTGGGTGCCGTTGATCGTCGCGGTCCCCTTGTTGGGGATGACACTGGTGCCGATGGCATAGACCAGCGTGTCGCCGTTGGCGTCGGTGCAGCTCGGTGCGATATCGACACCAAGGCTGTTAAAAGGGACGTTCGCGTTCACGGTGTTGCAGACCGGGGCGACGTTGCCGCCACCGCCCAGAGAGGCGTAGTGGTGCCAGTAGCGCTTCGTCAGATCGTTCGAGGCGAGGACCATCAGGCCGGTGGTCGAATTCAAGTTCTGCTTGGTCGACGTGCTGTCGTTGATCCCATTCGCCGAGGCGTCGAACATGCGGATCGTCCCGAGGCCACTGCCGAAGCCGATCGACGAGAGCGACGAGGTCTTCTCGTAGACCTTGCCGCCGCCCTCGGTGGTGGCGAAGACGTGGATGACGTTGGCGGTGAGATCCAGCAAGACGATCGGGCGCGTGAGCTTGTCGGCGACCTTCCAGATCGTGTACGCAGTCCACTTCACGGTCGGGGTCTTGGTTCTGACCATCAGTTGGATGATCGGATCGGTCGAGTTGGTCTTGCTCGTCTTGACAGCGGCGAAGACCCGCCCCGTGCCATCGGTCGACAACGACTTGAGGTTCATGTGGTCGTCGGCGCTCTTGGGGCCGGGCAGGACCGAAACGACCGTGCTCCAGTTCGTATCGATCGTATCGCTGTCGGTGTGAGTCGCGTAGCGGAAGGTGGCTCCGCGCTGGTCTCCCCAGAAGACGCCGATCTTGTCGCTGTCGAAGTGAATCAGCGACGAGATGTCGTCGCTCGCCACCTGCGAGGCGTTCGGCAGCTGGAACGGCGTGCCCCAGACGCTGTCGGCAGTGAGCGTACGGTTCACGTACACCCGGGAGCCGAAGGTCCAGGTGGCCCACAGCTGCCCGGTCGAGTCCTTGTCGATGACGAGGCTCTCGCTGCGGTAGTTATTGATCTGCGCCGGGAAGCCGCCATCGGGGGTGTAGGTGTCGGTGCCGGGGTTGTAGCTGAAGCGATACAGGTAGCTTGGGTACCCGGTGGCCGGGCTGAGCGAGAAGACGTGCGACGAGACGTACAGATTGGTGCCGTCCCAGAGGGTGTCGGCCTTGGTGCCCGAGCGGCTGTCGAGCGCGATATCGGTCGAGGACCAGGTCTGGGTGCCGGTGCTCAGCTTGAAGATCTCGTAGCGCGACGAACCGGTGTCCCACATGCTGGCCCACCAGAATCCATCGTTGAACCAGGCCTTGCTCTCGGGTTTCTCGCCAGTGGGCGCCGAAGAGGTGTAGGCAGGACCTTCGTGTCCCACGTCGGTCGCCGCGGCGACCGGCATAGGTTGAACCAGCACGACGCCAAAGAGCAGCAGAACAGACAGACGACGGATAAGGACGGGCACGTATGGACTCCCCTCGATCGCACACCGGTCCGAGTCTCAGCTCGAATCAGTCGCGGAGTCTAGCTCGGATCTCCCTAATAGTGACCCACGCCAAGGCTTCGGCGCAAGGTCGGGTTCGCACGTGAAGCCCGCCTTCGGTGACAGCGAGCAACGGTTTCGACCCCTCCAAAAGTACCTGGGGGGTCATTTAGGCACTCCTAGTGCAGAAAGTTGGGGAAAAAAGCATTGTGCAGGTTGCGTGGTACTCGTACAGTACGGAAGTCCTTTTCCCGCAGGACGGGTTTATCCGATCTGCGAAATACCTCGCCGCAATACCCACTCCAGGTGCCGGAGCACCAGGACAGGGCTTGCCGCGAATTTCCGAGCACGGGGGTTGCCCACGCTATGAAAGTCGGGGTTATCGGCCAAGGCTACGTTGGATTAGTCACGTCAGCTTGTCTGGCCGCCTGGGGCCACGACGTCGTGGGGGCGGAGTCCAACCGAGATCGCCTTGCCGCACTCTCGGAGGGGCATGCCCCCTTCGTCGAACCGGGGCTGGACGATCTGTTGGCGAGCGGGATCGCATCCGGTAAGCTCGCCTTCGTCAGCTCGGCCCGAGAAGCGGCCGCATGGGCGGACGCCGTCATCGTCGCGGTCGGAACGCACGACGGGAACGGCGGCTGGCAGACGGAGACGATGCTGACCTGCCTGGCTGACGTGCTGCCGGGAATCGCGGATGACGGTGTCCTCGTGATCCGGTCCACGCTTCCACCCGATTTCATTCGTCAGCTTCCAGGCCTTCTGCGATCACTCCGCGAGCAGGCGGGACGATCACCCATTCCGTCGGTGCTCAATCCCGAGTTCACGCGTGAGGGCTCGGCTGTGCATGACTTTACCCAGGCAGACCGGGTCGTCATTGGCTCCATCGATGATCCGGCGGGAGCCGGCGCGACGCTGGTTCGCAACCTGTACGAGGCAGGCGAGTCGCCGGTCCTCGAGATGACGGCGATCGACGCGGCGTTCGCCAAGCTCGGCGCCAACCTGTTCCTGGCGACGAAGATCAGCTTCGCGAACGAGCTGGCACGGCTCTGCGATGCCTACGGCGCCAGCGTCGACCGCGTCGTCGAGACGATGGCGTACGACGGTCGAATTGGCGGGCGCTTCCTGAAGCCGGGCGTTGGCTTCGGAGGTTCCTGTCTGCCCCACCAGGTGACCATGACGGTCCGTTCTGCGGAGCTGGCGGGCATTCCGTCTCCGCTGCTCGCGGCGGTGGACGAGATCAACCATCGGCAGCGTGTTGATTTTGTGGAGCGAATCTGCGACGTGCTTGGCGGGAGCGTGAAGGGCACGCGCATTGCGATGCTGGGCCTCACCTTCAAGCCGTTCACGGACGATCTGCGGGATGCGCCGTCGGTGTCGATCGCAGCTCGACTCCTGGACCAGGGGGCGCAGGTGGTTGCCTACGACCCGATGCCGTCCGCACGTCAGCGGTTTGCGGAAGCGATGCCGGGGGTACAGGTGGTCGACACGGCAGTCGCGGCGCTGGAAGGCGCCGACGCGGCGGCGCTCGTGACCGAGTGGCCCGAGTTCCTCGAGCTCGACTGGGGCTCGGTGCAGCGGATCATGAAGCGACCCGTCATCGCCGACGGGCGCGGGGCGCTCCAGCGGGATCTTCTGATTCAGATGGGATTCGACTACGTGGCGTTCGGTCGGGGCCTCTCCAGCCAGGCGGCCGATGCTGTGCCGGCATTCGAGATCGACGGCGTCTTCGAAGGGCCGATGTCTGCGGCCGACAGCCCACAGCTTGCCGTCGCGGAGTAAGGACCGTGCGCCGCTCGCCCCTGCATATCGGTTTGTCCGGCCTTGCCATTGCCGCGATTGGCGTCCTGGTGGGCTATCGCTTCGGCTCGTCGCAGACGACCTTCCTTGAGGAGGGCCTGCTGGTTGTCGTGGCGATCGTGGTCCTGGTAGCCCTGGTACCGGGCCTCCGCAGCCGATCGCAATCGCACATGGCCCCGGCCGAGCATGTCGCGGGCCCGGAGCGTTCGTGGGACCAGTTCCGCCGAGAGCTCGACCGGAGCCGACGATTCGGGCGGAACTTCGTCATCGCCCGAATCCCGGCCGGTGAGGTACTGGCTGACGGGAGCCGCCGGACGCCTCACGCGCGGCTTGCCATGCTCCCGCTTCTCGTCCGCAGCATCGATCAGATCTGGTACAGCCGAGGCATCGTATACGTCGTGCTTCCCGAAACGGATCGCGAAGGGATGCGATCCTTCCTCCACCGCCTGCAGGCGGCGGCTCCCGGATTGCTCCCCGTCGTGGGGATCGGGGTTGCCCAGTTCCCGGAGGACGGGCTGACCACAGGCGCGCTGATCAGGGGACTGACGCCCGAACCGCTCATCGCGCGCGCGGGGGCTGGCATCGATGACCTCCTTGCACAGGCACGCGATCGGAAGGCGAGCTGAGCGAGATGGCGCCCATTGTCCTCCCCATCACCAGGAGCTACGTCGTCACCAAGCGCGCCTTCGATCTGATCGTCAGTCTCCTGATGCTGCCGGTGATCGTGGTCATCCTTGTGGCCTGCGCCATCGCGATCTGGATCGACTCGCCCGGCCCAATCATGTACACCCAGAAGCGCACCGGTCGCCATGGCCATCCGTTCCGGATGTACAAGTTCCGGACGATGGTCCGCAATGCGGACGAGATGAAGGAACAGCTGCGCCATCTGAGCATCGTCCCTCCGCCGGATTTCAAGATTCCAGACGATCCCCGCATCACGCGAGTGGGCCGCTTCCTGCGCCAGACAAGCCTCGATGAGCTGCCCCAGATACTGAACGTGCTCCGAGGTGAGATGTCCCTGGTCGGCCCCCGACCAACGTCGTTCATGCCGACGACCTATGAGCTCTGGCACACGGAGCGGCTGGAGGTCCCGCCGGGAATCACGGGGCTGTGGCAGATCAAGGGCCGGAACGCGGCGAACTTCGACGAACGGCTGCGCCTTGACATCGCCTACATCGACCAGATGTCGCTCGGGTTCGACCTCTGGATCATCGGCCAGACGGTGAAGTCCGTCTTCCGGCGCCTCGGCGCCTGATCAGGACCTCTTCAGCTCGACCTGCCCGGTCTGCCAGGCCACCTGCTCACGCAGGCCGACATCGGGCGTCACGGCCGGCTCGTATCCGAATGCTGCACGAGCCCTGCTGGTGTCCGCCCAGGTCCGGCGTTGGTCCCCGGGTCGGGGTGGCGCGCGGCGGATGAGCGGGGTTGCTCCCGTCGCGTCCGCAATGAGATCGATCGCTTCGGCGAGTGTGATCTCCTGCCCACCGCCGATGTTGTAGACCTCACCGACCTGGGCGCCATCGATCGCCTGAATGGTCCCACGCACGCAGTCGCTGATGAACGTATTGGAGCGCGACTGCCGCCCGTCCCCGTAGACCGTGATCTCCTGCCCGTTCAGCATGGCGGCGATGAAGATTCGGTAGGCCATATCCGGCCGTTGACGCGGGCCGTAGATCGAGAAGTAGCGAAGGATGGAGGCCGGTAGGCCCGAGCTGCGCACGTGCGCGAGCACGAGGTTCTCTGCTGCGAGCTTGGTCACTCCGTACGGCGAGATCGGCCGGAGCGGCTGTTCCTCGTCCCCCACCGCGTCCATGCCGTAGACCGACGAGGTCGAAACGTGGAGGAACTTGCCGACGCCTGCCCGGATGGCAGCCTCCGCCAGGCGGTTGACAGCAATGATGTTGCAGCTGGTGTAGCTCTCCAGGTCCTGCCAGCTGCGCATCAGGCCGGCCATCGCCGCCTCGTTCACCACGACTTCGACACCGTCCAGGCAGGAGTCGAGCGGGTCAGACCGCAGGTCCAGCTCGTGAAATTCGAAGGCCGCCTGGTGACGGAGATCGTCCAGGTTCCGCTCTTTCAGAGCTCGGGGGTAGTAATCAATGAAGGCATCCAGGCCGACAACCTCATGGCCTGCGGCGAGGAGGCCCTCCGCCAGGTGCGAGCCGACGAAGCCGGCCACTCCGGTCACGAGAATTCGCATTCGTCTCCCTATCGGTCGGAATCGATCGCAACGCGGAGATCGTCGAGGTAGAGGTCGAGGCCAGGCTCACCCTCGTTCTCGATACAGACCCGGTCCAGCGCTGCGGCCTGCGACGGTCGCCACGCGAGCCCCGTGGCTTGGATGAGCGGCGATGCGGCGCCGAGCGCAGCGACCCTCAGATCATAGGTCTTGCTCGAGATGTGCAGGCTCATCTCGACCGAGTACCAACTCCCGGCAGCGAATGCAACAGTCGAGTTGATCCTGGTCGCGCCGTTGAAATAGCTGAAGACCCCCTTACGGATGCGCACGGATGCCACCTCGCCTCCCGGGCCGCGCATCAAGACGAGCCGCGGCTCCGACAACGGGACGGCATTTGCAAGGAAGTTGCCGTTGACACGAAGCAGATCGGACGTGACCGTCGGGAAGCTCGCACAGGCAGTGACCGCAACTGAAGGCACGGCCGACAGACGGCCTGCGCGATCGGTGCCGAACGGGGACGCGACCGACCAGACCCCCTGGGGCCCGCCAGCCACCTGCCACCCGCTCGGGAAATCGCCCGGCCGCAGCCCATTGAATGTCTGATGCAGCAGGGTTTGGGCGGTGCGCGGCCCAGATGCAACCGGACGCGGCGGCGAAGCTGCGCCCAGGCCGAGCAGCGCGTACCGATACGTTCCGTGGGTCGAATCGGCGGTGAGCAGCACGATACCGGTCTCTCGACTGATCGATTGCTTCGACGAGGTCAGGCCACCGATGCCGGCCGCCCCTTCCCCGCCCAACACGGCCACGCCTGGGCCCGTGGGAAACGCGATGGTGTCCAACCCGGACTGCGTGTAGGAGATCCCTCCGACGGTTACGCTCTTGGAGGTCGAAGCCACGTACAGGGTCCGGCGCTCGCCGTCGAGAAGGACGATCGGCTCGGTCTGCTCGTCCTGCACCCTGCTCACCAGATGCGCCGTCGATCTGCCACCGAGCGCGGATTCGATGAGGACGATCTGTGGCGCCAGCCGGTCGCGATTCGCCAGAGCGTCGAGACTGGTGCGGAGAACAGCGTAGATCCGGGGAGCCGGGGCGGTCTCTGTCGCGATGACTGCCAGCTCGTCCGGGCCCAGGCTCAACCCTGCGACCTCCACGGACGTCAGACTCCAGGCATCGTCCGGCTGCGTATCGAGGTGGACCCCGATATGCGCCACGTCGGAGGTCGTCTCTGTCCACACCAGCGCGGCTCCGCTGCCAGTGCCGGTGATCGCGGCGGCGTCGATGGGCCCCCCCGTCTTCGAAGACGCGAGAATCAGGGGGTCACCCCAGACGAGATCGGTCTCCAGCGAGTGGCGTACAAACAGCGAGTTCTGGTCGATGTACGCGATCCACAGCTCCCCGCTGGCGGCCTCCGCGAGCCCGAGTGAGCTGACGCCCGCTTCGGAGAGGACGACAGGAAAGTTCGCGTCACGAACATAGCCGCCCTGCGACAGGTCATAGCTGAACCGTGAGAGACGGATGCCGCTGCTCGCCCGCGCCTTCTCCGCAGCGCTCACCACGTAGAGGTGAGTCCCGTCCCACAACACGTCCGAGCGCGCCGTCGGGCGGTCGTCGACGACGATCCCCGTGTCGACCCAGGCGAGGTTCGCCCAGTCGAGCTCGAAGATCCGAAACGTCTGGCTCCCGGCATCCAGCAGAACGCCCCACCACGCGCCGTCGTTGAACCAGAGCTCGCTCCGTCCGCCCCGGCCGATTGGGCTCGGGTCTCCCGGCTTCCCATAGGGCACCTCGCCGAGTCGAATCGTCGGGGCCGGTGCGATATCCGGCGAGGGACCGCTCGGTCGCGGATGGACCTGGGTATCGTCGGGCGGCTTGGTGAGGGCCAGGCCGCTGAGCGTCAGCGCAATAACGCCAAGCGCGGCAACGAGCACAACGAACCGCTTCAGCATGCTGGATCCCAGCGTGGCCGCGCAGCCTTGTCTCGTCCGCCGCGAGGGACTCGCGCCCCAGTGGCTAGGATGGCGCCGTGCATAACGCCGTTCTTGCCCTCATGGTCGGCCTTGGCTTCCTTCTCTTGACCGCCTTCGCCACTCAGAGGCCTCGCCTCGCACAAGTGATTCCACTCCAGCTGACCCTGGGCGTCGGTATCGGCATCATGGCTGCCATCGTCATCCTCGCGCTGCGGGTGGACCTCATTCCGGACAACCTCGAGACCATCGGTCTCGTCGTGCTGGTGTCCGCGCTCGCCCTGGTTGCCGTCGCGATCCTCTGGCGGCGCCAATTGCGCTGAATCGACCGTCCGTCTCAGCACTCTCCACCCCATCTTTGAGCGTCGTCGATCGGACTGTGGAATTCTGCCGGCGCCGAAAGGCCCCGGCCCCCTTCACGGTCCCTGCGTCATCCCAGGGCGGCAAGGGCTAGAGGCCGGAATCGCCAGAGCGGACGACATTGTATCTTTTCGCGGCGCGCGCACCCGTAGCGAGGTATTGAGGACCTGGAAACCGATGACGCACCGTCAGCGAGTTGGGCCACGCCATCGCTCGACCTGGGCCGTACGTTTGCGCTGCTGGACGGGCTCGGCGTCGAGTGGACCCTGCTGCGGCCGGGATCGGTCGAAGGCAGGGACGATGACGTGGATCTCCTGCTACGGCCGCCACTCGGACCGGCGCTGACGGCCCTGCAGCGCACCGGTTTCCTGCGGGTCCCGAGCTGGGGCCGCGGATCGCACTCGTTTCTGTTCGCCTACGATGAGTCCGCCGATCGATGGATCAAGCTCGACCTGGTGGGTGAGCTGGCATTTGGGCGACATCGAATCATCCGCACCTTCACCGAGCCACGCGTACTGGAGCGGCGCGTCCGCGACGGGAATTCCTGGGTCCTCGATCCCAGCGACGACTTTTGGGCGCTGCTCCTCCACTGCCTGCTCGACCGGCACGAGTTTCCGGCACATCACGCTGAGCGACTCTCGGAGCTGGTCTCCACGGCCACGCTCGAGTCGCCGCTCGCTCGCTGGTTCGAGCAGAACGGCGCGGGTTGGGCGGCCGAGGGTGTGCTCCAGGCCGTTCGCGATCAGCGCTGGCCCGAGCTGCTGAGCGCTGCCGCCCCCATCGAGCGGGGCTGGATGCGCCGACATCCGGACGCTCGCCCAAGGCTCGCGGCGCGGGCCGTGCTGCGCCGCTCGACCAAGCTGCTGTCGCTCCTCCGACGCCGAGGGCTGAGCGTTGCGCTGCTGGGACCAGATGGCGCCGGCAAGTCGACCCTCGCGCGCGCCCTGCGGAAGTCCTTCATCTTCCCGGCTCGCACGGTCTACATGGGCATGTACGCCGCGGGTCGGAACCCGCGAGCGGGAATCCTTGGGCGGATGGCAGACCTGTGGAGAGGATGGCTGGTTGGGCTCTATCACCGGCTGCGCGGACGCCTGGTCATCTTCGACCGCTATACGTACGACGCGTTGCTGGACGGGCGGCGCCAAACGGTCAGACGCCGCATCCGCCGCTTCCTGCTTGCGCACGCGTGCCCAGCTCCGCACCTGGTGATCGTGCTGGATGCTCCCGCGGAGCTCTTGTATCGCCGATCCCGTGAGCATGGCGTTGCAGAGCTCGACGAGCAGCGCCAGCGCTACCTCCGCCTCGCAGCCCATCTCCCTCGCCTTCGGGTCGTGGATGCGTCACAGGGCTCGAACGCGGTACGGCGGGAGGTGACCGCTCTCGTCTGGTCGCGCTACGTCGAGCGGCAGCAGGATCAAGGATCAAGCCGGCCTTCGCGCCGCGCGGTGCGACCGGCTCCGCCGTGAGCCTCGAACCGATCGCCTCGAGCGAAGACCCGAGCACGGAGGAGACGACCAAGCAGATCCGGGGATCCACCTTGCTGACCGGTGGACGCGCGATCTCACTGGCCATCAACTTCGCTGTCCAGGTCCTGATCGTGCGCCACCTGACGCAGGCTGGCTACGGGGCGTTCGCCTATGCCCTGTCGCTGGTCGCGGTGGGCGAGGCCGTCGTCACTTTCGGCCTCGACCGCGCGATCACCCGCTTCGTGCCCATGTACGAAGAGCGGGGTGACTACGGTCGAATGCTCGGCACGCTGATCATGGTCGTGGGATTCGTGCTCGCCGTCGGCCTCGCCCTCGTGCTGCTCGTGATCGGGCTCCAGGGGTGGCTCGCAGGGTCAGTCCTCAAGGACCCGATGCTGGTGAGCGTCATCGTGATCCTGGTGGCGCTGGCGCCCATCCAGGCGTACGACGGCGTCCTGATCGGGATGTTCGCCGTCCTGGCCAACGCACGAGCCATCTTCTTTCGTAAGCACATCCTCGGGCCGGCCCTACGGCTCGTCGTGGTCGGGGTTCTTGTCACTACCGCGGGCGACGTACACCTTCTGGCGGCGGGTTACGTGGCTGCCGGCGGGCTGGGGGTGGCTCTCTACACCTTCATGCTCTGGAGAGTGCTTCAGCGCCGCGGGTTGCTCAGCCATTTCGACCGGGCCACCCTCTCCTTTCCTATTCGCGAGGTCCTGACCTTCACCGTCCCGCTGCTCAGCTCGGACCTCGTGTACGTCGTCATGAATGCCTCCGATGCGGTGCTGCTGGAGCATTTCCGAGGCGCCGATGCCGTGGCAGCGCTCCGCGTCGTTCAGCCGGCGGCGATGATGAACCAGCTCGTCTTCACCAGCTTTGCGCTCCTGTTCACGCCGCTCGCGTCCCGACTCTTCGCACGTGGCGACCGCCAGGGGGTGAACGAGCTGTACTGGAGGACCGCTGCCTGGATGGCAGTCTTCTCCTTCCCCATCTTCGCGCTGACCTTTGCGAACGCAGGGCCGCTGACGGTCGCCCTCTACGAGCCAAGATACGCACAGTCGGGGACCTACCTGGCGCTCTTCGCGCTCGGGTACTACTTCAATGTGGCACTCGGCTTCAACGGCCTTACTTTGAAGGTGTACGGCAGGCTGCGGTATATCGTGCTGCTGAACCTCGCGGCGGCAGTTGTGAACGTTGGGATCAACTTGCTCCTCATACCGCGCTACGGGGCGCTCGGGGCAGCGATCGGCACCACCACCACGCTGGTGGTCCACAACCTGCTGAAGCAGGCCGGCCTCGCTCTCGGCACGGGGGTGAATATCCTGGATCGCCGATACGTGCGCGTGTATCTCGTGATCCTTGCGGCGGTCCTGACACTCGTCGCAACGACCACGCTCTTCAAGCTCAGCCTGGCGATGGACCTGGCGCTGACGGTCGCTGCCTCACTCGCGGTCCTTCTGCTCAACCGTGACGCCCTTCGCATCAGCGATACGTTCCCGGTGCTGCTGCGTTTGCCCTTTGGGCGCCAGATCTTCGGCGCATAACGAATGCCAGTGCTGCAGCGATCGCTGCAATCGGACCTCCGCCCGGGCAGCAATCTCAAGGGAAGCGCTGCGGGGGCGGCATGGACCTTCCTGCTGCCGCGCCTCGAGTTCGACCATGTCCTGTGCTGGGGGGCTCCGTCGATCCCGGCGCTCGAGACCCTGTCGCGCCTGGGCCGGCAGGTCACCGTCGTGTTGCGCGCTGAGGCAGCCGGCGTGGAAGATCGCGTTCGGCGGCACGGAGCCACGCACGTGCTGCTGGCCACAGATAACCCCGGTCCCCCGCCTGCTTCGGCCGACCTCGTCTATGTCACCGATGGGCAGGCAGATGGCGACCTGAGCGGACCGCTCGAAGCACTGCGCGCCGACGGGCAGCTCTATATCGAGTTGGCGTCGTACCGGCGCGCCAAGCGGCTCAGCGAACGTCTCCAGGCGAACGGCCATCCAGTGCCCTCCGCGTTCCGGTTGACGCCGCGGTACGGCGAAGCCCGGTCGGCTGTGCCGGCAGACGATCGGCAGGTCGCCGATTATTTCCGGAGGCACAGGCTCGGCATTTCCCCTTCCCTCGCTTCAGTTCGGTCGTGGCGGGGCCTCGCGAGCCTCGGGCGCTCGACCCAGCGGACGGGCCTCCTGGCTTCTGGACCGGCGGCAGAGGGAGGCACGACGCCCGCTTATCTGAGCCGTCTGGCGCGTCCCGCAGGCGTGGACCTGGCGGGGTACCGCTGCGGCCTGTCTGCGCGCGGCCGCTACAGCTCGCGGAAAGTCATCCTGTATCTGTTCGCGCCTGGCAGTCCCCGGCCGGAGCTGATCGTCAAGACCACGCGAGTGCCGGAATTCAATACGCGCCTGCAGAACGAGGCGCAGTCCCTGGCCGATATCCATGGACGAGGTCTGGTCCCTGATGGAGGAGCGCCGCACGTCCTTTTCAGCGGGACGGAGGGGGGCCTTCTGATGGTGGCCGAGAGCGTCGTCGACGGCAGGAGCATGGAGCGGGCGATCGCGCGCGACGGGAGGGAATGGACCGAGGCCGGATTCCAGTGGATCACTCGACTGGCCGAGCGAAGTGCAGAGCGCAACGCCTCCCACCGTGACGAGCTCTCCGCGGCGATGGAGCAGCTCATCCAGATGGCCGTCGCGGTCTACGCGCTCGACGCGGACGAGCGCCGGATGCTGGGCGACGCTGCTGGGCGGCTCGGAGACAGCTCTCTGTCGTTACCGACCGTCTATTTCCACGGCGATGCCACCGTAAAGAACGCCGTCATCACCCCCGCCGGAGAAGTCGCCTTCCTCGACTGGGAGGCCGCCGATCCGCTTGGAGTGGCACTCTGGGACCTCTTCTACTTCGCGCGATCGGCCGCACTCAGCGGCAAGGGGCTGCGACGACGCCTCGCCGCACAGCCGGTGCGGCTCGTCCGCGCGCTCGCAGACGATCGGCACGTGGCGAGGGCGGTCGTCGGCTACTGCGTCCGCGCTGGAGTCTCTGAGGAGGCGGTGCCGGCACTCTTCCAGATGTGCTGGCTGCATCGGGCCGTCAAGGAAGCGGCCCGGCTACCGGCATCTCGCCTCCAGGCGGGCCATTACATCAATCTCGTGCGCGCAGTATTGAGATTCCGAGGTGGGGCCGCCTGGTTCGCCTGACCCCGGGACGACAATGCCGATCGCGGCTATGATGCGCACGGCAGCCGCGGCATGCCCTGACCCGTGCCTCCCAGCACGGAGCCGCGCCCCGCTAAGAGGACTTCACCCAGTGGCTGATCGGCTGACGCCGTCGGTGCCCGTGGACCGTGCGACCGAGGACGCCATTGCGGCGCTTCGAGCGGCACGCGCCGTGGCGGTGATCTGCCATGAGAACCCCGACGCGGATACGCTCGGGGGTGGGCTCGCAGTGCAGCGTGCCCTGCAGCGGATGGGGACGCCGTGCGAAGTGCTCTGTGCGGACCGACCGCCCGCAACATTGACCTTTCTCGACGGCGCGGGCGTGCTCCGCTCAGAGGCGACTATTCGGCCGGATCTGGTCGTGGTGATCGACGCCGCGACGCGTGAGCGCATCGGGCCGATCCTCAAGCGCTGGCTCGGGGGACTCCCGGGTGTGCCCGTGTTGAACGTCGACCACCACAGCTCGAACAAGGGATGGGCCGACCTGAACCTGCTGCGCCCCACGGCGGCGGCCACCTCCGAGATCGTCGCCTCATTGGTCTGGACGCTGGATCCGGAGCCAGACCCGGAGTCGGCCAGCCTGCTCCTTGCCGGAATTCTGCACGATACCGACCGATTTCGAACATCCAGCACGACCGCGGAGACTCTCCGTATCGCGGCGCGGCTCGTAGAGGATGGGGCCCACATGGCCGACCTCTGCGACGCTCTGTTCGGCGGGAGGCCGCTCTCCGCCTTGACGCTGTGGGGGGAGGTGCTGATGCGCACGCAATCGATCGCCGGGGGCAGCATCGTCTACGCCTGCCTGACCCAGGAGATGCTCGGCCGCCACGGCGCCGAGATGCTGGATGCGGAGGATCTACCCGAGCTGTTGGCCACCGCGCGAGGAGCAGAGATCGCGGTGCTGGCACGCGAGGCCGGAGCAGAGGGCACGCGGTTCAGCGTCCGAACGCGCGGAGACGTCGACGCATCCGTGATCGCCCGGTCGTTCGACGGCGGCGGCCACCTGACGGCGGCCGGCTGCAGCGTGCCCGCACCGCTGCCCGAGGCGCTCGGATTGATGCTCGAGCGATGCCTCGAAGCCCTGCCACATGAAGCTCACGAGCGAACGGCCCAAAGAGAAGGAAACCAAGCCACATGACCACAGCTGCAACGACCATCGAGCCGCACGGCGGAACCCTGGTTGACCGGATGCTCCGCGGCGATGAGCGCGAGGCGGCCATCGAGCGCCTCCGGGACCTGCCCTCCGTCACACTCGGGCCGGTCGCCATCTCGGATCTGAGGCTGATCGCCAACGGCGCGTTCAGCCCGCTGACCGGCTTCCTTGGGCTCGAGGACTATCGGAGCGTCGTCGAGGAAATGCATCTGCGTGACGGGACCGTGTGGAGCATGCCGGTCTCGCTTCCGGTCACGGCCGACGATGCCGGCGCCCTCTCCGGCGACGAGGTGGCGCTGGTCGATGAATCAGGCGCCCCGATAGGCCTCCTGCAGCTGGTGGAGCAATACGAGTACGACAAGGAGCACGAAGCGGAGACAGTCTTCAGCACGGCCGACGCTGCCCACCCAGGCGTGGCTCGGATCTACGCCGCGGGTGACGTCTACCTCGGCGGGGAGGTGTGGCTCGTAAACGCCCCGACCGACCTTCCTTTCGCTGACCTCCAGCTCAGCCCGCAACAGACGCGACAGGCCATGGCTGAGCGTGGTTGGCGGCGCGTCGTGGGCTTCCAGACCCGGAATCCGGTGCATCGGGCACACGAGTACATTCAGAAGGCGGCCCTCGAGGCGGCCGATGGGCTCCTCCTTCATCCCCTCGTGGGCGAGACCAAGGCGGATGACGTTCCGGCCGACGTTCGAATTCGGTCCTATCGGCGCCTCCTGGAGGACTACTACCCTGCCGATCGGACGCTGCTAGCGGTCTACCCGGCTGCCATGCGCTACGGCGGGCCTCGTGAGGCCATCTTCCACGCGCTGGCCCGCAAAAACTACGGCTGCACGCACTTCATCGTGGGCCGCGACCACGCCGGCGTTGGCAGCTATTACGGCACCTACGACGCCCAGCAGATCTTCGATCGCTTCACGCCCGACGAGCTCGGCATCGTCCCGCTCTTCTTCGAGCACACGTTCTGGTGCCGGCGCTGCGAGGGCATGGCGTCGTACAAGACCTGCCCGCATGGCGATGACGCGCACCTGATCCTCAGCGGAAGCATGGTGCGAGAGATGCTGACGCGCGGAGAACTGCCCCCACCAGAGTTCACCCGTCCTGAAGTTGCAGAGGTGCTGTTCGACGCCTACCGCGATGAGGCTGCGGAATGAACGACGGAGGCGACGGGGGACGCGCCCCAGGCACTCCACGGCTGCTGGTCATCGGGCTGGATTGCGCGACGCCGCAGCTGGTCTTTGACCAGTGGCGGGCCGACCTCCCTACCCTCTCGCGCCTGATGGAGGCGGGGGCGTGGGGGCGCATGAACAGCACCATTCCAGCCATCACGGTACCGGCCTGGTCCGCGATGATGACCGGCCGTGATCCCGGACAGCTCGGCTTCTATGGCTTTCGCAATCGCGCCGACCACTCGTACGACCGCATGACGATCGCCAATGCCACCGCGGTTCGCCATCCGCGCGTGTGGGATCTGCTGAGCGCAAGCAACCGCCGCGTCGGGGTGATTGGCGTCCCGCAGACCTTCCCGGTGCATCCTGTCAACGGCCAGATGGTCAGCTGCTTCCTGACGCCGAACACGAAGAGCCAGTACACCTACCCGGCCGAGCTGCGGGATGAGATCCACGCCTGGATCGACGACGAGTTCCTGGTCGACGTGCCCGACTTTCGCTCGGAGGACAAGGATCGGATCCTTCGCGACATCTATCGCATGGCGGATCAGCACTTCCTGGTCGCCCGCCGACTGCTCGAGCGCGAGCGCTACGACTTTTTCATGATGGTCGATATGGGGGTCGACCGGATCCATCACGCCTTCTGGAAGTACATGGACCCGAGCCACCCGAAGCACGAGCCAGGACACCGATTCGAGCACGCGATCCATGACTACTACATCCACGTCGACAGACGGATCGCGGAGCTGCTGGAGGTCGTTGGTGACGACGCGAATGTGCTCGTCGTGTCTGACCATGGCGCAAGGACGATGGCCGGCGGCATCTGCATCAACGAGTGGCTGATCAACGAGGGCTATCTTGTCCTGAAGGACCGGCCCAGTCACATATCGGCGCTCGAGGAGTCCGAGATCGACTGGTCCCGTACCCGCGCCTGGGCTGCGGGCGGATACTACGGGCGCCTCTTCTTGAACGTCGCCGGCCGTGAGCCAGAGGGAGTGATCGACCCAGCCGACTACGAGCGCGTCCGCGATGAGATCGCCGCACGACTGGCCACGATCACGGATCCGGACGGTCACACGATCGGCACCGAGGCCTTCAAGCCCGAGGAGCTGTACCGCGAGGTGAACAACGTGCCTCCGGATTTGATCGTGTACTTCGGTGCACTGGAGTGGCGTTCGGTGGGGAGCGTTGGCTTCGACAGCATCTGGACATTCGAGAATGACACCGGGCCGGACGAGGCAAACCATGCCCAGGAGGGAATCTTCATCTACTACGATCCGAGCAATCCGCGCGGCGGAGCCGACCTGGGCACCGTCGAGATCTACGATATCGCGCCGACGCTGCTGAAGGTGTTCGGCGAGCAGGCGCCCGATGGGATTCGGGGGAGGGCAATCTGGTGACGACTGCTCAAGGCAGAGCGGGAGGCAATCCGAGCGGCTTCACGGTCTGGTTCACCGGGCTGTCGGGGTCGGGCAAGACGACGATCTCCGAGATCGTCCGCGAGCGATTGCGGGAGCTGGGGCATCGCGTCGAGCTGCTCGACGGTGACGTCGTTCGCACCAACCTGAGCAAGGGGCTCGGCTTCTCGAAGGAGGACCGGGACACCAACATCCGACGCATCGGGTGGGTTTGCGAGCTCCTCACTCGCAACGACGTGGTCGCCATCGCAGCCGCCATCTCTCCATATCGCGAGGTGCGCGACGAGATCCGAGCCAAGATCGGCAGCTTCATCGAGGTCTATGTCGAGTGCCCAATCGAGACGCTCGCGGATCGCGACGTCAAGGGCCTCTACCGCAAGGCCCTCGCGGGTGAGATCACTGGCTTCACCGGCGTGGACGATCCCTACGAGCCTCCGCTCAATCCCGAGGTGACCTGCTACAGCGACGGACGCGAGACTGCCGAGCAGAGCGCGGCGAAGGTGCTCGCCAAGCTGGCTGAGCTCGGCTACCTGGCGGCTGGTGGGAGCAGTGACGTCCAGGCCGCCGCCGCCGACGAGGCGTACACGCCCGAGGAAGAGAGCGAGGTCAGCGACCGACTCCGCGACCTCGGCTACCTGTAATGCCGTCCCGTGCTCCGGGTGGCCGTAGCTACGCATGAGGCGACTGTTCAGCCGGGGGCGCTCCCGGCGCCGGAGGATGGTCGTCGTCGCACTCGACGGGGTCCCCTACACCTACGCTCGACAGCTCATCGCACAGGGCGAGCTGCCGAACCTCGCGGCGATCGACGGCGATGGCACGCTCGCACAGATGGATACCAGCGTGCCGAACGTGTCGTCAGTCGCCTGGGCATCGTTCATGACGGGGAGCAACCCCGGCAAGCACAATATCTACGGCTTCCTCGATAGGCGGCCGGGGACGCGGGATCCCTTCATCCCCACCTCGCGCGACCTACGCGGACGCACGATCTACGAGCTCCTGGGCGAGTCGGGCAAGCGCGTCTTCTCCATGAACGTGCCCTTGACCTACCCCTCGCGGCCCATCAACGGCATCCTCATCGGCGACTTCCTGAGCCCCAGCGTCGAGAAGGCCGCGCCCGACACCGAGACGGCATCGGCCCTCCGGCGCCTTGGCTACGTGATCGATGCCGATCCGTCCCGCGCGCGCCGCGACAAGGCCGACTTCCTGCCACACCTTTCCGAAGTCTTCGAGCGCCGGATCGAGGCGACCCGGCATTTCTGGAGGCAGGAGTCGTGGGACTTCTTCATGACGCACATCATGGAGACGGATCGCCTGCACCACTTTTTTTGGGAGGAGATGGAGAAGGGCAATCCCGTCTACGCGCCCGCTTTCCTCGAGTTCTACCGCCGCCTCGACAGCGCCTTGGGCGAGATCCGGAGCTGGCTGGACGAGGACACGACGCTGATCGTCCTCTCCGATCACGGCTTCTGCAGCATCCGCCAGGAGGTCCACGTCAACACCTTCCTGGTGAACTCCGGCTACCTGCGCTACCGCGGCGAGCGGCCGGAGTCGCTGAGCGATGTCGACCCATCCAGCGTGGCGTACAGCCTTGATCCCGGCCGGGTCTATCTGAGCGTGCGCGGACGTGAGGCCGACGGCTGGATCGCCCCCGGCGCCGAGTCCGACCGCTGGCGCAGCGAGGTGGCCGAAGCGTTGCTGCAGATGACGGATCCCGACTCGGGCGAGGCGATGGTCGAACGGGTCGACTTCGGCGAAGACCTCTACCACGGCGCGAGTGCCGCAAACGGTCCCGACCTCGTGCTCTCGATGCGGAACGGGTATGACGCGAAGGGAAGCTTCGGTAAGCCAACCGTCTGCTTCAAGGGTGACTCGCTGGTCGGGATGCACACCACGCCCGATGCGCTCCTCTCGATATCAGGCGTCCATGAGCTGACGCGCCGGCCGCACATCCAGGATCTCGCGCCGACCATCCTTGACCTGCTCGACGTGCCGGTCCCGGTTGAGATGGACGGACACAGCCTGGTCAGGTCTCCAGATGCCTGAGCGGAAGCCGCCGAACGTCGTCCTGATCGTGCTCGACAGCGTCCGGGCGCCCAACTGCTCTGCCTACGGATACGGGCGCGAAACAACGCCGCAGCTCGCTCGGCTCGCCGCCGAGGGGACGCTCTATGAGCAGGCGATCTCGGTGGGTTGCTGGACCCTGCCGGTGCATGCCTCCATCTTCACCGGCCGGTACCCGGTCAACCACGGTCTCACCGAGTCCCGGCACGCCCTGCGACCGGGCACCGAGACCCTCGCGACGAAGCTGCGGGCAGCCGGTTACCGCACCGGATGCTTCTCCAACAACGCGTACATCAGCGACGCAACCGGCCTGGTCCAGGGCTTCGACCATGTCGACGACATCTGGCGCATCACGAATCCTCGCGGCATCGCGCTGCCGAAGCTCTCGAAACGAATCAAGGAGCTCGAGCGGGGTGGGCCCCTGCGCCGCGTTGCAGCGGAGCTCCTACGCCACGCACGTCACCTTCGAGCCGTGATACGGGCGTGGCGCAGCCGAAAGGACAGCGGGGCCAGCCTCACCAACGAACGGCTGATGGAGTGGATCGGCGGCGAGGAGCCTACCCAACCGTTCTTCGTCTTCGCCAACTACATGGAGACTCATGAGCCGTACCTCCCGCCGTACCCATACAACCGCCGATTCATCTCGTCGCGCTACTCGCCGTTTCGTGTCGCACGGGCGAGCGCTCGCAGGGATGAGGTCCTGACCGCGGAGGGCGGGCCGCGCCGCGAGGACCTCGAGATTCTCGAGTCGTTGTACGACGGAACGCTGCGCTACGCGGATGAGATGGTCGGCCGCCTCGCGGACGCCCTCCGCTCGCGCGGTCTCCTCGACGACACGGTCCTCATCATCACCTCGGACCACGGGGACTCCTTCGGCGAGCACGGACACCTTGGCCACCGACTCACGCTTTATGACGAGCTGCTCCACGTGCCCCTCGTGATCCGCCACCCGGAAAGCTTCCGGGCAGGGACGCGAGTTCGCGAGCAGGTGCAGCTCGGCGATATCTATCCGCTCGTGCTCGAGCTTGCGGGGATCGGCGCCGACGGTGACTTCGTCAGCCTGCTCGCCCCGGCTCCCGATCGGACCGCGCTCGCCGAGAACACGGGCCCGAAGAGCATCAATGGGCTCGAGTCGAAAGCGGTTCGCCGCCCCCCGCATAAGTTCATCTGGCGATCGGACGATCAGCACGAGCTCTACGACCTCGCGTCGGATCCGGGCGAACGGTCGAACCTGGTCGAGAGTGAGCCCGAAGTTGCCCGCCGACTGCACAAGGACCTCGAGAGGATGCTGCGAGAGATGCGCGACGACGAAGTTCGCACCAGCGAAGCCCTCTACGACGAAGAAACACTGGAGCGCCTGCGCGCGCTTGGATACGTTGGTTAGGCGCCGAATTCGAGAGCGAAAACCCGCTGCGCCTGGGCGTCCGTGGCTTACAAACGCGGTTGCGCTTATGCTGCGATCAGCGGCGTGCCGGCTGAGCCGATTCCGGCGGCCTGATCGGTAACGCAGAAGGGGATCGAGTTGGAAGTTGCAGGATACGTGGCGGTCGCGCGCCGTTGGTGGTGGACCCTTCTCATCGCGACATGGGTCGCCGGCCTTGCCGGCTATCTGATCTCTTCCGGAATCCCGCCGACCTACGAGGGCGAGGCCAGGTTGCTCGTGGGCCCGGTCGTCGGCACGAGCGACGTTCTGAGGGCGGCCGCGAGCATCTCCAACACCTACTCCGAGCTCGCCACGAGCCAGCCAGTCATCGACAAGGCTATCGCGCGGGTCGGCCTGCCCGCGGGCACTCTGATCGAAGCGCGGGCTCTTCCCAACGAGACGACGCGCATTTTGGCGCTTCGAGCGCAAAACGGTAACCCGAAAACCGCGGCCGCGCTCGCAAACGCGCTGGCGACCGAGCTGATCGCAGTGCAACCCACCGGGATCATCCTTCCCGAGGGTCAGCTGCAGGTCGTCCAGGCAGCTCAGCCGCCGGTCGTCCCGATCGCTCCGCAACCGACCCTCATCGCGCTCGTGTCCGCAGCGACCGGCCTGTTGGCCGCCGGCGTACTGGTGATGATCGTTGAGTACTTCGGGAGCACGGTCAACAGCACCAAGGAGCTCGATGAGACGACACGCGCGCCGGTCCTCGGGTTCGCCTCGCTGGGGCAGCGCTTCCGATCCACGCGCGATGCACCGGTCATAGCCCAGGCCAAGCCGACATCACGAGCGGCGGCCAGCGCGCGGCTGCTGGCGATGAAGATCGCCTATGCCGAGTCCGAGAAGCCGCTCCGCACGGTGCTGATCGTCGGGACCGCGCCCAACGACGGGAGCGCCGACTTCGCAGGCAATATCGCAACTGCGCTGGCAAGCAGCGGCCGGCGGGTCCTGCTCGTCGACGCGAACGAAGAGTTCGGGGAGCTCAGCGCGCTATTCGGCCTCGACACGCGCATGGGCGATCTGGTGCGCGATATCGACGGTACCGTGCACGCTCCATCGATCAGGGGGACCAACGGTCTCGAGCTCATCCCGGCTGGACAGGGTGGGAGCGCAGAGCTCGTGGATCCAGAGACGGCCAGCATGGTGCTCGAACAGCTCACCAACGGCCATGAGCTCGTGATATTGCACGCCGCGCCGATCCATCTGGCCGCCTCCGCGATCGCCTGGGCGCGGACGGTCGACGCAACTGTGCTGGTTGTCGAGCGCGACCGCGCGAAGCGCGCGGATGTTTCGTATGCGGCGGAAAACCTGCGCTCCATCGGCGCCAGGTTCCTGGGATCGGTGCTGGTCGATCATCCACCGCGTGCGCGACGCAGGCGGTCGGCGGTCCCCGAACGCGCCGTTCCCCGCGCTGCGATTCCTGAGCGCATCCCCGCGCGCCCTGTCCCCCGCCCGACCCGCGAAGGGGCGGTCGGCGCAATGCCGCTGCCCCGTCACGCCGTGCCAACCGTGCCAACCGGGCCAACCGTGCCAACCGTGACGGCGGACCGAAGGAAGAGCAAGGAGGGGTAGGTCGCCCAAGGCGAGAGCTCGACCAGGTAGCAGGTTGATGTCGCGGGCAAGCGCCGTGGGTGTCTGCCGATGATCCGGTCGGCGCTGCTGTTCGGATCGCTTGCGCTGATCCTCTACACCTATCTCCTGTTTCCGGTGATTCTCCTCGTCCGAGCCCTGGTGCGCCCAAAGCCCTTCGAGCAGCGGGATATCGAGCCGCCTGTCACCCTCGTCATCGCGGCGCACAACGAGGCGGGCAGCATCGGCGGCAAGCTCGACAACACGATGAGCCTCGACTATCCCGCTGACCGGTTGGAAGTGATCGTCGCATCCGACGGATCCGATGACGGGACGAACGAGATCGTGGATCGCCACGCCGACCGGGTTCGGTTATTGGCTCTTCCGCGGAACGGGAAAGCGAGCGCGCTCAACGCAGCGATTGCGCAGGCGAGCGGCGAGATCATCGTCTTCTCGGACGCCAACAGCACCTACGCCAGGGACGCGATTCGGGCCCTCGTGCGGCCATTCGCCGACCCACGCGTCGGTGGCGTGGCAGGCAACCAACGCTATCGAACCGTGGGGCATGAGCGTGGACAAAGCGCCGGCGGCGAACAGGCGTACTGGAGCTTTGATCGGCTGCTGAAGGTGGCGGAGAGTCGTGCCGGAAATGCCATCTCGGCAACCGGCGCCATCTACGCGATCCGGCGATCTCTGCTGGGCGTCGTACCAGAAGGCGTGACCGATGACTTTGCCGTCTCGAGCTCGATCATCGCGCAGGGATACCGGCTCGTGTTCGCCCCGGACGCCATTGCCTACGAGTCGCCCGCGGCATCGGGACGCGCAGAATTCGGCCGTAAGGTGCGGGTGATCACGCGCGGGCTGCGCGGTGTCCTGCTTCGCCGCGAGCTGCTGAACCCGTTCCGATACGGGTTCTACGCACTTCAGCTCTTCACGCACAAGTTTCTGAGACGCCTGATGGTGATTCCGCTCCTGCTTGTTGCCGGCATGACCGCCTCGTTCTGGTCTCGCGGCGCGATCTACCGCGTCGCCGCCATCGCACAGCTGGTCTTCTACGCGCTCGCGGCGGCCGGGATCGCCCTCGAGGGAAGTCACGTGGGGCGACGCCGCATCCTTGCTGCACCCGCCTATTTCGTGATGGTGAATGCCGCCTGCCTGGTGGCCGTCTGGAATCTGCTACGCGGGCGACGTATTGATCGCTGGGATTCGCCACGCACGAGCCGGACGGCAGAGCGGCACAAGCCGACCGGCACATGAGGTGCCGGTCGGCGTAGTCCCTAGCGGGTCTCTACCTGCTGTACAGCCAGTCGGTCCACCCGAAGTTCTTGCCCGGCCGGACCACTCCGCCGCCCCAGAACCGCGTTCCGTAGCGAGCGTCGATGAGCGGCATCTGCCAAACGTTGTCGCCCGTCGGAGGGCAGCCGGTTGCGTGCAGCCACACCTGCGCCCGCAGGAGCGCCTTGTTCTGCCAGTTGTACGCGTCGTACCCGGCGCGCCACAGGATTTCTGCCTGCAGCAGCGCCCCGTCGAGTGCGCCGTAGGGATAGTTGCCGCAGGGCGGCGGCCAGACGAAGCCACCGGTCCGTCGCTGATCGTCTGGGAGCACGCCGTCGACGCTGTGCCCGGCCTTCGTCGATCCGGCTGGGTTGATGCCGACCGGTCGGCTGGCATCTGCCTGCCACGCCAGATCGTGGAACTTGAAGCCGGCGTACGAGGCGCGGTCGCCGAGCCAGCCCTTGAAGACCTGGGCAACGCGAGCCAGCTCAGCGGTATCACCGAGGTAGGCTGCTATCGCCGCACGGCTGGCGCCGGCGTGGGTGCCCCAGTTGTTTGGTCGACGCTCGTGTGTCTGCCGCAACGAGCTGCCGTCCGCCATCGGGCGGGAGAGCAACGATGCGAGCCAGGCGCGGAAGGTCGAATCGAAGGCTGGGTCCGCTGACCGAAGGCCGATGAGATCCGCGGCGAGGACATACGCCGCAAGCTCACGACCAAGGGAGAGGGTCGCAGCGCCCGCCTCGGTCCCGATCACGCCATGTAGCGCGCTCAGCACCTGGGCACGATAGGTCGCGTTACCCGTCCGCGCGTAGACCAGCGCCTTCGCGAGAACGACGACATTGTTCGATTGGTTCATGTCCGCGAGGTTGGGGGTGCCCGCCGCGCTATCCGCCTGGCGCTTCAGTGAATCCCAGGCGGCGCCGGACATCGGCCGCGCTGCGCGCTCCGCGGCCGAGATCAGGATAGATCCTGTTCCGGCTGGCGGCCGGGCCACCACGACCGCGGCGGCCGTCGACGCTACCGGCTGCGGCTTGGCGGTCAGGGCGATGCCACGCGAGCCAGTGGCGGCAGTCATATCAGGATTCGCGCCTGCCGACGCAGACACGGTCGCGCGCGGCGAGGACGAGGTGGCGGTGCTCCCCTTTGGAGCGCGGCGACCCGCGGCCAGACCTGCTGCCTTGCCATTCTTCGCTGCGCCGGACGGCAGCTTGCTCGCGCCCAGCGCCGCGGCGGCATGCTGGCCGTCAGAGGTCGCGGCGCGACTGTCCACCGACTTGGATGGCGTGGCCGGGCCGGTGTGGGCCGCGCCCAGCGCGACCAGCGGCACGATCAGGGCTGGGATCGCCACGGCCATGATCATCGTGGCCAGCCAGTCGCGAGCGCGTCGAGGACGCAGCCCGGGCGCTGCTGCCCGCAGCGGCTCGCGCGGCGGCGAGGGAGCGTAACGGATTGCCAATGGAAGAGACTTCTGTCGCATCTCGGGGGCTTCTCCAATCTGTGAGGCCCGCTCGCGTATCGCGTCGTGAACGACGCCCTGCGCACCTCGGGGAGGGGCCGATCCTTGGAGAGCGGGATCGACGGAGAGCCCGAGGCTAGGGCGCGTGCGGCACCGCTGTCACTCGCTCCTTAGTAGGGGAGAACGCGCGGCCTGCCGAGGAGATGGCCGACTGGGCGGGACCTATCCGGCTCTGACCACAGCGCACCGCACCACTGACGGTACTGATCTCTCACGGACGAACGCCTCAGCGTGGCGGAGGCTCACCGCGCGTTGTCGGCTGGAACCAGCACGTGGGGCTCACGGGGTTGCCGCCCGGCGGCTCCTTCAAGTACCATCGGGCGAACTCATTTCCCGAGCGACGCGCCCGGCGCCGGGATTCCGCACCTCAATAGAAGGGGGACTTCGTGCCTTATCCGTCTCAGCTCGTGCGTCGCATTGGCGCGGCACCGTTGACGCTTGCCTTCGTTGCGACGTTGATGACGGTGTCGATCAGCAGCGCCGCGCCCACCGTCGTTGGGTACAAGGACTTTTCATACACTGCTACCTCGGTGAATGACCCTTCCCAGGACAAGCCCCAGTCCAAGCTGTGGTTCACCGACGGCACGTGGTTCGGTGGCCTATTCAGCGTCGCCAACTCGGCCTTCGACATCTACCGTCTCGACCTCGCCACCCAGACCTGGGTCGATACGGGTGTCGCGGTTGATCTCCGCAATAACAGCCACGCGGACTACATGTGGGATGAGGTCTCGCAGAAGCTCTACGTCGCATCGGCTCATCCCACCGGCCTCCTCCAGGTCAACCGCTTGTCATACAACGCCACCACCAACGTCTATTCGCAGGACGCCGCCGGATTCCCGGTCACGGTTGGAACGGGTGGATCCGAGAGCCTCACGATCGCCAAGGACTCGACCAATCGGCTGTGGGTCGGCTTCACCCAGGCCGATCCGGCCGACCCGGCCGGCACCCGCAACGTGATGATCAACTACACGACGAGCGCCGATCAGCTGACCTGGGCGGGTGCAGCGGTGCTGCCTGTGCAGGGACCTGACAAGCCGACCTTCGACGATATCGCCGCGATCATCGCGCTGGGCGGCGACCGCATCGGCATCATGTGGAGCTCGCGGAGGGATGTCCTCGGCAAGACGTTCTTCTACTGGTCGGAACGTCTCGACGCAGCCGCGGCCACGGCATGGGACACCAAGAAGATCGCCGGCTCTGGAAACACTCCATTCGCCGAGGACCATATCAACCTCAAGCTGGCCACCACCGACTCCGGTGACGTGCTGGCGGCTGTGAAGACCAATTCAAGCACCAAGAATATCCAGCTGCTTCGCTACAGCGGCACCGGCCCGTGGCTCGCGTACGGCGTCTTCTTCGACCCGGGCAATCAGACTCGCCCGCAGCTGGTCGTCGATGACGAGCACGATATCGTCTACGTTTTCGCCTCGGACAACGAGGGGAGCGGCGGCGGCAACATCATCTACAAGTCGGCCCCGCTGACCAACCTGGCGTCGATATCGACCGCGCCCATCAAGACGTTCATCGACGGCGGTCCTGAGCTCGCCAATAACGTCAACAACTTCTCGACGACGAAGCAGAACGTGAACAGCACCACCGGGATTCTCGGCATCGCGACGTCGAGCACCAACTACTACCACAACTACATCTCGCTCGCGGGCAGCGGCCCTGTCGTCACCCGCATCTTCGGAGCGAATCGGTACGCAACGGCGGCTCTGGTCTCGCAGCGGAATGTGCCGACCCCGGGCGCCGGTGTCGCCGCGGTCTACATCGCCACCGGCGAGAACTTCCCCGACGCGCTGGGCGGGGTGCCGGCGGCGGGCAAGCGTGGCGCCTCGATCCTGCTGGTGCAGAAGAACGTGATCCCGGCCGAGACCCAAACTGAGCTGAATCGCCTGAACCCGGCCAAGATCTTCCTGCTCGGCGGCACCGGCGTCATCTCGACTGCCGTCGAGAACTCGCTGGCCACCGACTTTGGAACCGTCACCCGCCTGGCGGGTGCGAATCGGTACGCCACGGCCGCCGCAGTGGCGGTCAACGACTTCAACACCGCGGCCGAGGTGATCATCGCCACCGGCGAGGGCTTCGCCGACGCACTGGGGGGTGGTGCAGCGGGCGCGCACGCCGGAGACCCGATCCTGCTGGTGCAGAAGAACGTGCTGCCACCTGAGACCG
>JALYSK010000150.1 GCA_030854805.1 Chloroflexota bacterium
CTCGATGGAAACCCCGAGCCCCAAGGGGCCGCCGCTCCAGGACCTGCCACCCGGCGGCGACGAGATGCCGTTCCGGGCCCCCACGGATCCGCACCAGGAGCGAGAGCGGTGAGCGTCCGCTTTGTCGTCAACGGGGACCCGGTCGAGGTCGAGGCGCCCGGCATGCGACGCCTGCTCGACCTCCTGCGCGAGGATCTTGGCCTGACCGGCACGAAGGAGGGCTGCGGCGAGGGCGAATGCGGCGCCTGCTCAGTGCTGCTCGATGGCGCGGTCGTCGACTCCTGCCTGGTTCCGGTATGCCAGGTGGACGGCTCTTCGGTCCAGACTGTCGAGGGCCTGGCACGGGAGACGCGATTGAACTCCCTTCAGCAGGCCTTCCTCGAGACGGGCGGCGCCCAATGCGGGATCTGCACTCCCGGCATGCTGATGGCGGGTGAGGCGTTCCTGGCCTCGGGCATCGAGCCGAGCGAGGCTGCAATTCGCGAGGCGATCGCCGGCAACCTCTGTCGATGCACCGGGTACACCAAGATCATCGACGCCATCGCGCTCGCGGCGGGGAGGACAACATGACTGAGGACGAGATGCTGCAGGAACAAGCCGAGCCGCTCGACCAGGCGCTCGCCGAGCATGACGTGACCCGTGCCCTCACGTCCGGACGGCTGCTGCTGGCGGTTGCCACCGTCTTCGTGGCCCTCCGCCTCGTTCGCGGGCTGCGTGGCGGGTGGGCGATGCGTTCCGTTCATCGCCGCCATCCCTGACCGATGCCCGTCCCGTTTGAGCCACCCGTCGACTCCCCTCGCGACGTATCGGAGGCTTACCAGTTGCTTACCGATGGAGGCGCGCGGCCGATCGCCGGCGGCACGGACCTGATGGTCCAGATCACCGGCGAGCTGGGAGAGCCGCCGGCCCGCGTGCTCGATATCTGGCACCTCGATGAGCTGCGTGGCATTCGGGTCGATGCCGACGCCCTGGTCCTCGGCGCGCTGACCACGTACACGGAGATTCGCCGCTCCCCGCTGGTGGCCGAATTCCTGCCCGCGCTGGCGGATGCGGCGGCGACCATCGGCGCGGCGCAGATCCAGAATCGCGGCACGATCGGCGGCAACGTGGTCAATGCCTCGCCCGCGGGGGACACCCTGCCGATCCTGCTGGCGACCGGCACCGAGATCGTGCTGGGCAGCGCGCGCGGCGAGCGCAGCGTAGTGGCTGACGAGTTCTGGACCGGCTACCGCCAGACGGTGCGCGCCGACGACGAGCTCGTGCTTCGCGTGCGCATCCCCCTCGCGCCCGACCGGGAGGTGCGCTTCCGGAAGATCGGCACGCGGCGGGCCCAGGCCATCAGCAAGGTCGTGATCGCGCTCGCCTGGCGTCCGGGAGCCGGCGAACGCTGGACCGATGTCCGTCTGGCGCTGGGCTCGGTCGCGGCCACGCCTGTGCGGGTGTCCCGCACCGAGGCCGTGCTCGAGGGTGCAGAGCCTGATCGCGACACGGCCGATCGCGCCGCCGAGATGCTGGCGAGCGAGATCCAGCCGATCGACGACGTGCGGTCGACCGCCGATTATCGCCGCGCCGTGGCGTCGCGGGTCTTGCATCGGCTCATTCGAGAGGAGGGCAAGTGGTGATCAGCACCGAAGGCATGCAGACCAACGCCATCGTGGTCCACGTTCGTTCGGAAGAGGCGGAGGCCTTTGAGCAGCTCTTCGCCGCGGAGGAGCTGCCGATCTGGGATGAGTTCCACGCCAACGGAACACTCATCTCCGCCTCGCTGACACGGGTCCAGTACGGAAGCGAGCAGAAGGAAGGCCTGCAGGATTACGTGATCCTCGCTGTCTTCCGTGGGATGGCTGGGCACACCAGCCACGACCAGGACGCGCGCTTCAACGCCTTCCTGCCCAAAGCCAAGCTGATGCAGACCTCGGAGCCGTACGTGTGGGGCGGCCGGACCATTCAGGCCCGCCCGGCTCGAGTCGCGTCGGAGGACGGGTCATGAGCGTCGCGGCGCGCCTGTCAGAGCGATTCGTGCTGCACGAGACTCGTGCCGCACGGATGCACGAAAGCGTCTGACATGACCGATATCACCCCCGGCGTGCAGCTGACCGCCCAACCACCCGCCCATGCCGACGCTGTCCTGACCCCCGACGCGTTGCGCTTCGCGGCGGACCTCCATCGCCACTTCGATCCGGAGCGCCAGCGTCTTCTTGGCGATCGGCGTGAGCGTCAGGCGCGTCTTGACGCCGGCGAGACGCCGGACTTCCTGCCGAACCCGATCGAGAGCGACGATCCCGAGTGGCGTGTCGCGCCGGCGCCTCGCGACTTCGACGACCGGCGCGTCGAGATCACGGGGCCGGCCGAGCCGAAGATGATGATCAACGCACTGAACTCAGGCGCATCGGTCTTCATGGCGGACTTCGAGGACGCCCTCTCGCCCACATGGGAGAACGTCGTCACCGGCCAGTGGGCCGTGCACCAGGCGGTGCGCCGCGAGCTGGAGTTCACCCAGGAGGACGGCAAGCAGTACCGGCTCGGTGAGCGTCTGGCGACGCTCTGCATCCGGCCGCGTGGCTGGCACCTCGACGAGGCCCACGTGCTTGTCGACGGGAAGCCTATCAGCGCCAGTCTCTTCGACTTTGGCCTCTGGTTCTTTCACAACGCGCAGGAGCTGCTCGACCGCCGCTCCGGCCCGTACCTGTACCTGCCCAAGCTCGAGAGCCACCTGGAGGCCAACCTCTGGAACGAGGTCTTCGTTGCGGTCCAGAGCGCGCTCGACATCCCGCGCGGCTCGGTCCGGGCGACCGTCCTGATCGAGACGATCCTGGCCGCCTTCGAGATGGACGAGATCCTGTTCGAGCTGCGCGAGCACGCGGCCGGACTGAACGCCGGCCGCTGGGACTACATCTTCAGCCTGATCAAGAAGTTCCGGACGCGGCCCGACATGGTGCTGCCGGATCGCTCGCAGGTGAGCATGACGGTCCCCTTCATGCGCGCCTACACCAATCTGCTGGTGAAGACCTGCCACCGTCGCGGAGCCCACGCCATCGGCGGCATGGCCGCCTTCATCCCCTCGCGCCGCGATGCGGAGGTCAACGACCGGGCTCTCGCCAAGGTGCGCGAGGACAAAGAGCGCGAGTCGGGCGACGGCTTCGACGGCACGTGGGTCGCTCACCCGGATCTCGTGCCGGCGGCGAAGGAGATCTTCGACCGCGTCCTCGGCGAGCGCCCGAACCAGAAAGACCGGCTGCGGCCCGAGGTCACCGTCGCCGCCCGTGACCTGGTGGACGTTCGCATCCCGGGCAGCACCGTCACCGAGGCAGGTGTGCGCGCCAACGTGTCGGTCGGCCTCGCCTATCTCGGCTCGTGGCTCGCCGGCAACGGGGCGGCTGCCATCAACAACCTGATGGAGGACGCGGCGACCGCAGAGATCAGCCGCTCGCAGCTCTGGCAGTGGCGGGTCCACGGGGTCGCGCTCGAAAACGGCAGACCGCTGACCGCGGCGCGCTATACCGCCATCCGCAACGAGGAGCTCGAGAAGCTCCGGTCCGCTTCCGGTGACTTCCCCTGGACGGATGCCACCGCCCTCCTCGACGAGCTCGTCCTCTCCGAGGACTTCGCCGAGTTCCTGACACTGCGAGCCTACGATCGACTGGGATGAGGCCGACGTATGATTCGGAGCGTGAGCAGCATCGCGGGCGGTCGCTCCGTACTTGTGGTTGACGACGACGAGGACGTCGGAGAGGTCATCGCAGCCGTACTCAGCGACGAGGGCTATAGCACCACGACGCTCTCCGATGTATCGGTCGAGTCATTCCGCACCGCGATCGGTCAGCTCGAACCCGACCTGATCCTGCTGGATGGTGCCGGGCGCGACGAATACGGCGAAGGATGGCTGGAGGCGGCGCTGATGCACCTCAGGCACCGTCCCATTCCGGTGATCATGCTGACCGGCCACTCCATGGACGCCAGCGAGGCCGAGGCGGCTGGGACGGAGCGTGCCCAGGCGGCCGCCTTCGCGGCCGTGCTGCTCAAGCCCTTCAACCTGGACAAGCTCATCGATGTCGTCTCGAAGACGGTCGGCGACGAACCGTTCAGCCACACGGATACAGGCGAACGACTGCGCACCGAGGCACTGACCGACAAGCTGAGCGCAATCGGGGCCACCGAGATTCGCCCTTCGACGCGCCGGGAGTGGGCAACCTTCATCTTGCCGCCGGATGAGCGCGTCTACCAACTGTACTGGTGGCAGAGCGAGGGTCAGTACCTGCTCGGCGCCTATTCGGCAGACGGGATCTTCGAGCGGCTCGGTACGTTCTGGGAGCTGGACGATGCGCTCGCCGCATGCGAGGAGCGCAAGCGCGAGCTGAGCGTTTCGTAGGCACTGGCGTGGGAGCCATCTAGAATCGGTTCATGGCTGGTCCGGCCGTGGACGTGCTGCTCTACCTCCTCGAGGAGGCGTTCGACGGGCGTGGCATCGAGGAGTCGAACGAGAGCTCGGCACTGCTGACCAACCTCGCCACAGTCGACGAGGCGACCTGGCGGGCGACGGCGCCGGGCGCCACCCGCACCATCGAGTCAATGGTGCTACACGTCGGCGCGTGCAAGGTTATGTACGCCGACTACGCGTTCGGCCCCGGGACGAAGCAATGGGGCACCCGAGAGGTGGAGCCATGGGCCGACGGCGAGGCACCGATGGCGGAGGCGATCGAATGGCTGCGGCGGACGCATCGGTCTTTCGTCGAGCACATCGCAGGCCTTACCGATGACGACCTCGACCACCCGCGGATGACGAACTGGGGCGAGCTGCGGCCGACGCGCTGGATCATCGCTGCGCTCGTGGGCCACGACTTCTATCACGCGGGCGAGATCAATCATCTGCGCAGCCTGATGGGGACCGATGATCGCTGGCGGTGGCAGCAGCTCGAGGCGCCCGCGGGCTAGCTGGCGAGAAACGGTCAGTCCCAGAGCCGATGGCGGACGTAGCTCAACCCCTCCCAAGGGGTCTGTTCTCGTTGCAGCCAGCCCGATAATCCGCCGTACACCCAGAACAACGCACAGGAGAACGACATGCTCAGAGGAAGCCAGGCATTCTCCGGCTTCTCGTCAGACGACATTCCGAAGGCCAAGGAGTTCTACGGCCAGACGCTCGGCCTCGAGGTCACCGAGGAGAACGGCATCCTGAGGCTGCACCTCGGTGGTGGCCATACGGTCATCATCTACCCCAAGGAGAACCACGAGCCGGCGACCTTCACTGTCCTCAACTTCCCCGTTCCAGATATCGAGCGCGCGGTCGACAGCCTGAGGGCCGCGGGCGTCGAGTTCGAGCACTACGGTGGCAATGACGGTCCGAGGACGGACGAGCGGGGCATCTTCCGCGACGAGGGCCCCCTGATCGCATGGTTCCCCGATCCCGCCGGCAACATCCTGTCCGTGCTCCAGGAGCCGGATGAATCGGCCGCCAGCGGGGCGCCGTGACCGTCACGTATAGCGAGATCGCCGCGCGCGGGCTGGAGCGCATCGGTGCGCTGAGCGATGGCGTCTTCGCGATCGCCATGACGCTGATCGTGCTCGAGATCCGCGTTCCTGACCCCGGGGCGATCCGGTCCGAGCAGGATCTGCTGACCGCGCTGGTCGCGTGACGCCACGGATCGTCACCTACGGATTGAGCTTCCTGACGCTGGGCATCTTCTGGAGCGGGCAGCAGACCCAGCTTAACCATTTCGCGCGAGGGAACCGCGATCTCGCCTGGATCCACCTCGCCTTCCTGGCGCTCGTCGCCCTGATGCCGTTCTCGACGTCGCTGCTGGCCGAGTTCATCACCTTCCGCCTGGCCCTGCTCCTCTACTGTGCCAACATCTTCCTGCTCGGCGTGCTGATCTACTTGAGCTGGGCCTACGCGTGGCGTGCTGGCCTCGTGAAGGAGGACACCGCCACCAACGTCAATCGCGCGATCAGGCGACGGATTTCGGTCGCGCAGGCGCTCTATGCGTTCGGCGCCGCGCTCTGCCTGATCAGCACCTACTGGAGCATCGCCTTCATCGTGCTGGTGCAGCTGAACTTCGCGATTGGACCGCGGATTCGGGCGCTCTCCCGGCTCTAGGTCTTGTCCGGCTCGGCCTTGCGCACCCGCTCCGCCAGCGCCGAGAGGACGGCGTGGCGCACCGCAGGAAACTCATCCATCAGCTCATGGAACTCGCGGTGGTTGATGATCAGCAGCCTGGCGATACCGTCGGTCCGGACCGTGGCGGTCCGCGGCCGCTCCTCGACCAGCGCGATCTCGCCGAAGAAGTCGCCGGGACCCATGTTGCTTACGGGCCGCCCGTCCTGGAGTACGGTCATGCGCCCGTCCAGCACGATGAAGAACTCGCTGCCGGACTTTCCCTGATGAGTGAGGACCTGGTCGAGGCCGAGCTCCACCTCGTCGGCGAGCTGGCCAAGGCGCTCGAGCTCTCGGCTGCCCATGTGGGCGAAGAGCGGGACGCGCTTGAGGTGCTCGAGCTTTTCGTCGCGTGCCATGTGTGGAAGATAACGCGGCTGCCGCAACTCGCATAGGGGGTTTCCTCACGTGGCATCGGTCCATCCGAACGAATCTGACGCTCGACGATCTCGGCGGGATCCGCCACGGCGCCTGCCTAGGCCCCGCGCTCTACGCGCATCGGCAGGCGCGGAAGATGGTCGCTGAGCTTGGCGTCAGGTGACGTCACAGCGATCGCTCGACGAACGAACCCGCCCCCCGCTCGCCAACGAACTGACCCTCCCGGATCACCGGCTTGCCGCGAACGAGCACGGTGCGAACCGCACCGGCCACGTCCAGCCCTTCGTAAGGGGCGAAGTCGCTGGTGTGGTGCAGGTCGGCCTGGCGCAGCACGCGACGCGCCGCGGGGTCGAACAGGACGAGGTCGGCGTCGCGACCGGCTTCG
>JALYSK010000153.1 GCA_030854805.1 Chloroflexota bacterium
CTGCGAGATCGTGAGGGCCGTCATGGCGCGAACCATATCCTTGAAGTCAGGTCCAAGGTCAAGGGGCACCGCCGACGACAGCGCCCACTCGGCATCAGCGGCGGTCGGGGACACCCGATAGCTGGAAGTCAACCGTTGCCTAGTCCTGATGAGGCCGGCCGAGGCACTATGGCCTGACAGCGTGCGCTCCAGTCCTAAGCAACGCCGGCCTGAGGCGGGGAGCCCTTATTGGAGCCCTTATGGGTCCTGTCTCATGCGTCTCATGCGTCTCTTGGTGGTACTGCGTGAACGCGGCTGAGACACATGAGACGTTTCACCAGGAATCCGGTATGCGGTACCACACAATATATTGTGCTTCTGACCTACGCTTACCCCACATATTGTGGTATCCCCAGACGAGCCTGCCCACCGTCTGGCGGAGTCTGGCTGACTCCCACCGTACCCTTATGCGTACGCTTTCACGGTCGTCTTCTGGGGGAGGCCGCGTCGTGGTGGGCATCATCCGAGTCGCGACATCCGTCATCACCCGACTGCGACTCAGGGTTGCCTTCCCGTGCGCCGCACGATGGGCCGGCGGGCGATGACCACATGCTTGACATGCACCCCAGGCTGAGCGCCGTGGTGCCGAGCGTGAGGGAGCGAGCGAAATCGGCATAGTTATGTGCTCATCGCTCCACCGGCCCGAAGCGCTGTAACGGCCGAGAAGGCCGATTAGGGCTGTTCGGTGGGTCAGGAGACCCCTCTACGACTATCGGAACCGGTCCGATCAGGCGCGGGGATGCAACCCAGCTAGAGTGACCGTGACCAGCCGGCGGACCGCGGCCTTGGACGGCAGGCTGCCGGCTGCCGTGAGGGCGTGGAGGCAGTAGCTTGCCAGCTCGTCAGCCGCGACATCGTCCCGGACGTCGCCGGTCTCTGCGGCCTCGGTCAGCAGGCCTCGGATCATGTCGCGGAGCTGCTGTTGTGCTCGGGCGACTTGCTCGTCTCGATGCAGGAAGGCCGCGAGTTCGGTGCCGTGGTGCCCGTGGGACTCGTGGGAGATGAGGGCGTAGGCCTCCAGCACCGCTGCGAGTCGCTCGCCAGCGTCGCCGGCCTGGTCTCGGACTTCGGCGAGATATGCGAGGTGAGCGGTGATTTGACGTTCGTGCCAGGCGAGCAGGATCGCTTCGACGTCCGGAAAGTACTTGTACAGCGTCGCCCGTCCGATGCCGGTCTGCTCGGCGATCTGCGACATCGTCACCGACCGCAGCCCGTGCTCGGCCACCAGCGCGGCTGTTGTGTCCAGGGTGGCGTCGCGCACCGCCTGGCGGTGCGCCTCGATCGTCTCGTTCCACAGCTTCGGCACCACCCCAGTATACGTGACGGCGGTGTCGAGACACGCTAGATGGACATTAGACACGATGTCTCGTAACATCATGCCTTCCACTCACTGGATATGAGGCAATGGAGGAGGGCCATGGGCATGGACCGGGCCGGCATGGAGCAAGCGTGACCGCGGATGGCCCAGCGACCAGGGCGACCGGGGACGGACATCTGAGCGAGAAGTCGGCCTCGATATGCGCCCATCGTCGCGACGCGGTCGTCAGCGTCCAGGGGCTGACCAAGCGCTACGGCGAGCTCTTGGCCGTCGATGACCTCACGTTCTCACTCGAGGTGGGCACCGTCACCGGCTTCCTCGGCCCGAACGGCGCCGGCAAGACGACCACGCTGCGGATGTTGCTCGGACTCGCCGAGCCAACCGGCGGCGAGGCGCTCGTCTTCGGTCGTCGCTACCGCGAGCTCGACCAGCCGGCGCGGCGGGTCGGGGCGGTGCTTGAGTCAAACGACTTTGACCCCGGACGCTCCGGCGGCGACCATCTGCGGGCGCTGGCGATCGCTGCCGAGATCCCGCAGAGCCGCGTCGACGAGGTGCTGGAGCTGGTCGAGCTTACGGCCAAGAACGCTCGCCGACGGGTGAAGACCTACTCGCTCGGGATGCGGCAACGACTCGGGCTCGCCGCGGCGCTGCTCGGCGACCCCGAGCTGCTCGTCCTCGACGAGCCCGCGAATGGGCTCGATCCGGCCGGCGTGCACTGGCTCCGCGGCTTCCTGCGCAGCTTCGCCGGCAGGGGCCGCACCGTGCTCGTCTCGAGCCACCTGCTGGCGGAGGTCGCGCAGGCGGTCGACCAGGTGATGATTATCGACCGCGGGCGCCTCGTCGTGGCCGCGCGGCTCGATGAGCTCACGGGCCGCGGGCAAACGCTCGAGGAGGTCTACCTCGGATTGACTGCCAGGCACGCATCGTGAGCGCCGCGCTGCGGGCAGAGCTGTTCAAGCAGCGCTCGACCCGGACCGGCCTCGGCGTGTTCGGCGCCATGCTCGGTCTCGTCGTGTTCGTGGTGCTGCTCCACGGCCTCGCCCTACCCACCCGGATCCTTGGCAATGCCTCCGAGCAGCTGACGATCGTGTTCGGTTGGGGCGAGGTGTTCGGCGCGCTCTTCGCCGCCCTGCTCGGCGCGCTGTCGATCACCGGCGAGATTCGCCACGGCACGATCCGGCCGACCCTCCTCGTCAACCCTTCGCGCCGCTCGGTCGTGGCCGCCAAGGTCTGGGCGAGCATGCTGATCGGGACCGGGTTCGGGCTCGGCGCCGGAGCCGCTGCGGCAGGGGTGGGCACCGCGGCGCTCAGGGCACGCGGGATCGACGTTCTGCTCGACGCGGGCGACTATGGGCTGCTGGTCACGGGGGGCGCGGCGGCCGCGGCCCTGTGGGCAGCGATCGGCGTCGGTCTGGGTGCCGTCGTTCGCAACCAGGTGCCGACACTGGTCGGCATCACCATTTGGCTCTTGTTCGTCGAGAACCTGCTGGTCGGCGACATCCTCGGCGTTGGCGACGTCGGGCGGCTCTTGCCCGGCGCAGCCGGAAGGGCGATCAGCGGGCAGGGTTCCGGCACGCTGCTGGCACCGGCTGTCGGCCTCGTCCTGCTGGCCCTCTACGCGGCCGTCGCGGCCGTGGCCGGCTCGTGCGCGACCGCTCGCCGCGACGTGGCATAGGCCGGTGTTCGCCGTCCGCATCATCCCGGCGTCGCGGAGCCGCCACGACACTCACCTCGAAAGAAGGAGTCCGATGCGAAGCCACCCAGAACACGACGACGAGACCGAGCCGACTGGCGGTCGTCGCGGCCCCCTGTTCGCCGCCGTAGCCATCGTCCTTGTCGTGCTCCTCGTCATCGTGCTGCACCTCACCGGCGTCATCGGCGCTAATAGCCATTAGTCGCTGCAACGACTCGGCGCAAGCTGAACGGATCGAGTCCCTTCCCCTTACGTAGCGCGCGTGCGCTGCGAACCTGTTCAGGGCCCGAGGATCGCCCGCAGGTGCCGCTCCATGAGCTCCCTGGTCATCTGCCCGAAGTAGCGGTCCCTGATCACGCCATTGCCGTCCAGGAAGAAGTGGGAGGGTAGCCCCCACGCGCCATACAGGTCCTTGACCGTGGCCGTGGCATCGAGCCCGATGGCGTAGTCGAGATCGTGGCTTAGCGCATACGCGCGCACGGCCGCAGCCGGCTCTTGGATGTCGATGGCGAGCACTGCCACATCGCCCTCATGCGCGTGATACGCGGCGCGAATGTCGGGCGCCTCCTGCTGGCACGGGATGCACCACGTCGCCCAGAAGACGATCCAGAGCGGCTTGCCAGCGAAGTCACTGAGTCGAATCGGGTTGCCGTCGAGATCGACCAGGAGCGGCTTCTGGTCGGCACTTACGAAATCCGGAGCCGCCTGGCCGATGCCGACGCCCTCCACCGCGGAGCCGAGCGCGTAGAAGCTCGCGCCCGGGGACGCGGTCGGTGCGCCGCTGAGGGGCAGCGTCGAGAGGTAAGCCGCCCCTCCGATCAACACGATCGAGCCAAGCCCGGCCATGAACCACCACGCCCTCCGACGCGCGCTCGGTTGACGGCCGGTACGGTCCGACGGATGTTCGATCGGCGCGTCCTGCATCGCGGTAGATTCTTTGCCCACCTGCCACTTTCGGAAACCGGTATGGCGGCCGGAGCTGATAGTCGAGGCTAGCCCACCGCTTGGCGCCACCGATGAGGCGGTGATGATGCTGGATGACTCATGTTCAAGCAACTCCCGCTCGGTGGTCTCGATCGATTTCAGGGAAGGCCGTTCTCGCTCCGTAGAGCGAATAGCTGCGGCCGAGCGACGATACTAAAGGCCAACCCCGGCCGATCTTCTTGCGGAAGCCGGCAGGGACGGGAGATGCGGAGATGGGACGCCATGAACGAACTGGAGACCGGGGCACCAGCGATTCTTGCGCGGGGCAAGGGAATCCTTGCCGCCGACGAGAGCACCCCATCGATCAAGAAGCGTTTCGACGCGGTCGGCGTCGAGTCGACGCCGGAGACCCGCCGAGCGTACCGGGAGCTGCTCTTCACGACGCCCGGGATGGAGGAGTTCATCGGCGGCGTGATCATGTTTGACGAGACGATCCGACAGGCGGCGGGCGACGGCACGCCCTTCGTCCGCCTGCTCGCGGACCGTGGGATCATTCCGGGGATCAAGGTCGACGCCGGGTCGAAGCCGCTCGCCCTGGCACCGGACGAGACGATCACCGAGGGTCTCGACGGCCTGCGTGAGCGGCTGGGAGAGTACCGCGGGCTCGGGGCCCGCTTCACGAAATGGCGGGCCGTGATCACGATCGGCGAGAACATCCCGAGCGACTACGCGATCTGGACCAATGCGCATGCCCTTGCCCGCTTCGCTGCGCTCTCGCAGGAGGCGGGCCTGGTGCCGATCGTCGAGCCGGAGGTGCTGATGGATGGCGACCACACCATCGAGCAGGCTGCCCACATCACGTCGCGCACGATCCTCGCCGTCTTCACCGAGCTGCACGATCAACGCGTCCGCCTCGACGGCATCCTGCTCAAGCCGAACATGATCCTCGCCGGTTACGCAGCCGCCGTACAGCCGTCGCCCGACGAGGTCGCCGATGCAACCCTGTCGTGCCTACGGCGGACCGTGCCGGCCGCGGTCCCCGGCATCGTGTTCCTGTCGGGAGGCCAGAGCGACGAACGGGCGACCGCCAACCTCAATGCCATGAACGGCCCGGGACCGCAGGCGTGGCAGATCTCGTTCTCGTACGGGCGCGCGCTCCAGGCGGCCGCGCTGAAGGCCTGGGCTGGCGAACCGGCGAACGTGGTCGACGCGCAGCGCGCGTTCTACCGCCGCGCCAAGCTCAATGCGGCCGCGAGCGCCGGCCGATACACGCCGGAGATGGAGTCGGCCACGTAAGCGCAGCCGACCGTCTGGAGGCAACGCCGCAATCTGGGCGCCGGCTCGGCGGGATCGCGGATCGGCGTGGGGGTCGCGAAAGCCACGCAGCTCGCCAGCAGCGGCGTGCGGCAGGGAGAACCTCGCGCACGACATCGAAGAGGAACGGGTGAGACGTTCCGCCCGGGCGCCAGGTCTTTGATGCCGAGCAGACTCGAGGGGCTCGGGCGACGCATGGAGGCGCTCAAACGCCAGGCGACCCCAGGGTAGGGACGCCCTGTCGGGCTACGCCGGGGCACCCTCCAAGGCGAGCACGCTGAAGGCGCGGACCCAGTCGCCGCCCTTGCCGGCGAGCCGCAGGCTGCCCAGATCCTGCGACGTGACCAGATCGGCAACGGCATCGTGCGTCGCCTCGTCCATGAGGATCTGGCCTGGGCCGGCAGCCGCCTGCAGGTGCGCCGCGATGTTGACCGAGTTGCCGACCACGCAGTAGTGCATGCGGTGCTCGGAGCCGACGTTGCCGGCGATGACCTCGCCGCTGGTGATCCCGATCCCCGCCTGCAGTCGCACCCCCGGCATGATCGGAATCTCGAGTTGCGTCACGGCGGCCTGCACCGCGAGTGCGGCGCGGGCGGCGCGCTCCGGATCGTTGGGATGACTCACCGGGGCGCCGAAGAAGGCGAAGACGCCGTCACCCAGGAGGTCCGCGACGGTGCCGCCGTGCGCCTCCACTGGCTCGCTCACGACGGTGAGATAGCGATTGAGGAGATCCAGCGTCTCCTCGGGCGCGTGCTCGGCGGCGAGTGCCGTGTAGCCGCGCACGTCAGCAAACAGCGTGGAGACGTGACGCCGATCTCCGCCCAATGAGACCCTGAACGGGTCACGCAGCACTTCGGCCGCGACGCTCTCGCTCACGTATCGTCCGAGCAGGTCCGCGAGGCGATCCTGCAGCGCCTTCGTCCGCAGCAGCGAACTTACCCGCGCAGACAGCTCGCTCTCGTCGAAGGGTTTCGACAGGAAGTCGTTGGCGCCTGCCTCCAGGCCGCGCACCTTGTCCTCGGTCCGGTTCAACGCCGTGAGCAGCAGGATCGGCAGGCCGGCATGCTCGGGTTGGCTGCGCAGTCGCTGGCATACCTCGATGCCATCGAGCCGCGGCATCATCACGTCCAGGCAGACGAGATCGGGATGGTGCTCCGCGATTGCATCGAGCGCCGACGCACCATCATCGGCCTCGACCACGTCGTAACCGTGGTGCTTCAACAGCTTGTTGAAGAGGGCGAGGTTCGCCGGCTCGTCGTCGACCGCGAGGATCAACGGGCGCTCGCGTCTCATCGCAGGTAGCCCTTCACGGTCTCCGCGAAGGTCGCGAAGTCGATCGGCTTGCTCATGTAGCCGTCGAATCCGCCAGCCAGCGCGCGCTCGCGATCGCCGAGCATCGCGTCCGCGGTGAACGCGATGACGCGCAACCCTGCGGCGCGATCATCGGCCCGGATCTCGCGCAGCGCCTGCCAGCCATCCATGTCGGGGAGCCCCAGGTCCATGAGCACCAGGTCCGGAAGCCGGTCCCGCGCCAGGGCGATGCCCGCAGCCGCGGTCTCCGTCGTCAGCACCTCGTGCCCGGCAGCGTGAAGCAGCTTCGTCGCCAGGGCAAGGTTCGCGGGTGTGTCCTCGACCAGGAGGATGGTGGCCATCAGCGGAGGACCGCAGGTGCAGCGCCGTGCTGCGCAAGCACGTCGAGCAACGGGTCTTTGCGAATCGGCTTGTTGAGGTGCGCGTCCGCGAGCTCGGGCATGTCGGCTCGGTCGACCACGGAGATGACGATGACCGGGATCGCCCTGGTTGCCGGGTCCTCCTTGAGCTCGCGCAGGATGTCATGCCCGTCGCGCACCGGCATCAGGACGTCGAGCAGGATGGCAGCGGGTCGCAGGCTCCGAGCCTCGCTCACGGCCGTGCTCGGGCTCGTGGCGGCCACCACGCGATAGCCATGGCTCGCGAGCATCTTCTGTAGCAGCGGGGCGACCGATGGATCGTGGTCCACGCTGAGCAGCACGCTCTCGCCGTCGCGTGCCTCGTCTGGCTTGGGAACGCCGTTGGGTGGGATGCGGCAATCGAGTGGCAGCCTGAGGTGGAAGACGCTTCCTCGACCGGGCTCGCTCTCGAGGGTGATCTCGCCGCCCATCACCCGTGCGAGACGACGGCTGATGGCGAGACCGAGCCCGGTGCCAGGCGATGCTCCCTCGGCCTGGCGGAACTCCTCAAAGATCGCTTCGTGCTGCTCCGGAGCGATGCCGGGACCGGTGTCGCGCACCGCGACGTGGAACTCCGATTCGCTGGCGCCGCCGGTTTCGACCTTCACTTCGCCTTGGACCGTGAACTTCAGCGCGTTCCCGAACAGGTTGACCAGGATCTGGCGGGTGCGCTGACGGTCAAGCACCACCTCGGCGGGGGCACCCGCATCGTGCCACTCGAAGCGGATCCCCTTCTGCACGGCCAGCGACCGGTGCTGGGCCACCACCGCCTCGACGAGCTCGCGCGGGTCGAATGGCTCCGGGTCGACTGTGAGCTTGCCAGCCTCGATCTTCGACAGATCGAGGATCTCGTTGATCAGCCCCAGCAGGTCTCGCCCACCGCGCTGGACCCAGCCGAGCGACGCGTGCTGCTCCTCGTTCAGAGGACCGTCAACGCCTGCCAGGAGCGCATCGGTAAAGCCGAGGATGGCGTTCATGGGGGTCCGCAGCTCGTGGCTCACGCTCGCCAGGAACCGCGACTTGGCCGCGCTCGCGCGCGCCAGCGAGGCATTCGTGAGGCTGAGCTGCTCGGCCGTCAGGCTGAGCTGCTCGGCCAGCGCACGCTCATCCTCGAAGAGCTTCGCTAGGCGCTCGCTGGTGACGTTCAGGCCCCGCGCCAGCGTCCCCAACTCGTCTCGGTTTGGCACGTCGACGTGCTGCCTGAGGTCGCCTGCCGTGATCTCGGCGAGCGCGCGCTCCATCTTCCGGACGGGCAGGATGAACGCCCACGACAGCAGGTACCCCAGCAGCATCGCCACCCCTACACTGGTCGCCGAGAGGCCGATGACCACCGCCATCAGAAACTCGCGGTCGGAGGCGAACGCGGCCTGCGCCTGCGCCATCTGTTGATCGATCGATCCGATGAGTGTGCGCACCTGCTCTTCCAGCACGTCCGCGGTCATGTGTTCATCGGCGAGGTGCAACTTGGTGGCGCCGTCGAAGTCACCGGATTGATACAGGGCCGACACCCTGGCACTCGATGCGGCAAAGTCGTCATTTGCCGTCCTCACGTTTCGGACGAGGTCAGCGTCGGCCGAGTCGCCCTGCTCCATCGCAGCCAGCAGGCCCACGAAGCTCGCCTTGGCATCGGCCATTTCGGTGTTGTGCATAGCGTCCCTGGTGAGGAGCGCCAGGGCCCGATCGTGGCGCTGGACGGACACCAGGTAGAGCATCTGCTGGCCCGTGGTGGCTTTATCGTGGAGACGATTGAGCTCCACCACGCGGTCGTTCATGCGGTTGATGACGACGAGGCTGAGGATCGCCATCCCGACCAGCAGCAGGGCCCCGATGAGGAATCCGAAGAGCAGCTTTCGGTGGACGCTGGCGTTGATGCGGGCGACCGCATCAACGACCGGGCGCAGCCACCCTGTGAAGGGTGGCAACCCCGGTTCGACGAGGGTGGTCACCGGACTACGATTTCGCGACATGGCCGCCCCTTCTCTTCGCCACGGGCTCCGGATCGCCTCACGGGCAAGTCAGCAGCCGGAAACCCTTCCCCGAGCGTGGTGCCGCGCCGCCCAGACATGTGACGCAGAATCTGACGCTCGCAGCTGCATGAGGAGTCGTCCCGGGACCGCTCGTGGACGTTCATGCGGACGCCCGAACCAGGACCGATGCTACCGCGAGGTTTCAGGCACCGCGCACGAATCGCACCATCGTCCTGCCGGTCGTCGAGGACGGAGCTCCTGTTGGCTCAGAAGGTAGCACGCGCCGGAAGGGGGTGGGGAGGTCGTCCGAGAGGGTACGAGCCACGAGAGGATGGCTAGCGGCGCGGCACGATTTCTCGCTCCGGCCAGTCGCTTCCTGGTCGTGGCGATCGATGCATTGGTTCTCTTCCTCCTCCTCGCGCATTTCGTGTTCAATCCATTCGGGCACGGGAGGAACGTTCGATGCGCCAACGACCGGCGACACCGGTCGGCGTGATGCGAGTCGGGGCTGGGCCGCCTACGCCAGCGGGGCGATCGCCGCGGTCGGCCTGGTGTTCTTTGTCGCCCTGTATGCCGCATTCGCCGCCCATTGGGAGGTCGCTCGGTTGTTTGGATGGCTCAACGACGTCCTTGTCATTGTCCGGTACTTCATCGCGTTGCCCATCGCCTTGGCCCTCAACACACCGCTCGGGCCTCGCAATCTGCTCCTGAGCCAAGTTGCGATGGTCATTGGGATCGGCGGAATGCTGGCGGTCGTGGTGCTCCAGCTCCTGCTCGTGGTTGGCGCCCTGACCTTCCAGCAGCAGGTCGTGCCCGTGTCGATCGCGCTCCTCGTGGTGGGGGCGTGGCTGGTGATCACCGGGTACCCTGGACGCTCCACACTGCCGCACAGCCTGCGCATGAGCCTGCTGGCGGCGCCCTATTTCGGCTACCCGATCTGGGGGCCTTCTGGTTGGGGCGCCGCCTGCTATCGAAGCGCGCCGCCGGATGAGTTAGGTGCAACAGATGATCGATACCCACCCCGCCGGGGGCTGCAGGTGACCAATTCGTGGCCTGCATCCTGGCCTGCATCGACTCCGCTGCTGGCCGAGGCGCTCAGCTCGGCCGTGCTGGTGGCGCCCAAGGTTGTGCGGCTGCCGCTGCTGATCCGTCAGCGACGCTCGAACGGACCACCGCGCTGTTCGGCGGATTCCCATGAGATTCTCAGAGAGGCGCGGTAAGAAGGACCTGTCCACTCGCTCTCTTAGGATCTTCAGCTAATGAAGGCTCGTCGTCGGGACGTGCGCCTGCTCGCCACAAAGATCGTGGCCGCGGGGCTCCTCGGCGCGGCATGTGGCCCCTGGACGATCGTCGTGGTTTGCCCGTCGAGGGGTGGGCTACCGGATGGCTGACACGTGAGCGGATCGCTTCCGGGCCAGCCCGCGGCCGATGCGCGGCTCATGCGCCGGGTCCGCCGCAGGCTGGTGGCGTGGAGTGCCGGATCGACCCTGGTGCTTCTGCTGGTGCTCGGATCGGCACTCTATTTCAGCGTGGATGCGTCGCTTGCCGCGTCCGGGCTGACGCAGCTCAATGAGCAGGCCGCGGCGGTGCGCGGCTTTGTGACGCGATCGCAGGGTCCGGGACCGACGGGCGGGGAGCATCGCGATCCACCGATCGGGCGCCCAGAGTTCGGCGGCCCAGGATCCGGCACCATCTCGATCGTGGTCGACCCCAGTGGCGCCTTTGTTGGCGGCCAGCCGGCGGACACGACCGACCTCCCCGTGGCCGCCGGAGTCGACGCCGCGCGCGCCGGAGCCGTCGATATCCGCCTCGCCTCGGTCAACGGTGCACCCGTGCGGGTCCGCAGCGAGGAGGTCCAGGTGGACGGGGCGCCGCGGATCATCCAGGTGATCCAGGACCGCACCGCCGAGCAGCGCACTCTGACGACCCTGCTGCTCATGCTGGTGGGCGGTGGGCTCGCCGCACTCGCCGTCGCGGCGGCATTCGGTTTCCTGTACGCGGGTCGGGCACTGGTCCCCATCCGCGAGTCGCTACGGCGCCAGCGCGAATTCACTGCCGATGCCAGCCACGAGCTGCGGACGCCGCTGACCATCGTGCGGGCGAGTGTCGAGCACCTGCGTCGCCATCGAGATCGGCCCGTGGCGGAGGTCGGGGATGCGCTGGGCGACATCGAGAGCGAGGTTGGCCACCTGACCGACCTCGTCGACGACCTCCTGCTGCTGGCCCGCAGCGACTCGGAGGTGATTCAGCTCCGACGCGAGCCGGTCGACCTCGCCGAGGTGGCGGGGGAAGCTCTGCAGCGCCTTCGCGGCCAGGCCGAGGCACGCGGCGTCAAGCTGCGCCTGGACGCCGCCCCGGCCCAGGTGTCCGGCGATGCGGATCGTCTCCGGCAGGTGGTCGCAATCCTGATCGATAACGCGATCCGACACAGCCCGGCTGGCGGCACGGTGATGGTCTCGATCAACGGCGAGGGACGGCCGAGGGTTTCTGTCGAAGACGAGGGCGGAGGCATCAAGTCCGACGATCTGCCTCATGTCTTCGATCGCTTCTGGAGAGCTGCCGATGCGCCCTCCGGCGGAACGGGCCTGGGGCTGACGATCGCCGCCTGGATCGCCGAGCACCACGGCGGCGCGATCATCCCTTCGAATCGCCCGTCGGGCGGGGCGTGCTTCGAGCTTCAGCTCCCTCACAGCTGACGACGATCGGGCGCTGGAGACCGGCAGCCGCTTACCATCGCACAGCTGCCGTAGGCTCCGCCGTTATAGGGCAGGGGGGTATGGTATAGTTACGGTGGCAACTCACTGTTGGGAGCAGCCAGATGACGGGATATAGCATGAGCCGCGGCGAGTACCTCAACCGGCTCCGCCGGATTGAGGGACAGGTCCGTGGCCTGCAGCGCATGGTCAGCGAGGACCAGTATTGCATCGACATCCTGACCCAGGTCTCTTCGGTGACGAAGGCCCTACAGGGGGTTGCCGTTGGCCTTCTCGACGAGCACATGCGCCACTGCGTTATGGACGCCGCCGCGCAGGGCGACCATTCGAAGGTCAGCGAGGCCACGGCTGCCATCGAGCGCCTCCTGCGCTCCTAAACCTGGAGATCATTTCGTGAGTGCCACGCGAACCGACGGCCCGCTGCAGATCATCTCGCTCGACGTCGAGGGGATGACCTGCGCCTCGTGCGTGAACCGCATCGAGCGCTATCTCAAGAAAGTGAACGGGGTCGCGGACGCCGCGGTCAACCTTGCTACTGAACGCGCGCGCGTGAACTACGACCCGGCAAAGGTTGGCGTGGACGGTCTCGTCAAGGCTGTGGAGCACGCGGGATACAACGTTCGCTCACGGCCGATGGCGCCGGCTTCGTCAGTTTCCCCGGCCGTGACAACTAGCCCCGGCGAACTCGTGCTGCCCATCGAGGGCATGACGGATGGGCAGATCGATGCGCACGACCTGGCGCGGCAGCGCGAGATCGAAGATTTGCGACGCAAGTCACTGGTCAGCCTCGGCGTCGGCCTGGTGATGATGGCGGTGATGTACCTCCCGCTCAATCTCAACATGACCCTAGTGGCACCGCTGCTGCTGATTGCCGCGGCGGCGGTGCAGTTCTGGGCGGGATCGGTCTTCTACCGAGCCGCGTGGGCGGCCGCCCGGCACGGCAGCACCAACATGAACACGCTCGTGGCTGTAGGCACCAGCGTCGCCTTCGGCTACAGCGCCTTCGTGACGCTGTGGCCCACCCTCGCCACCGATTGGGGCTTCCCGTTCCACCTCTACTACGAAACCGCCATCATCATCATCGCCCTGATCCTGATGGGTCGTTGGCTGGAGGCACGAGCGAAGAAGCAGACCGCGGGAGCCATCAAGGCACTCATGGGCCTGCAGGCCAAGACCGCTCGGGTGCTGCGTGACGGCAGCGAGGTCGACGTGCCGGTCGAGCAGGTGGTGGTCGGTGACCTGGTGCGGGTGCGGCCCGGCGAGAAGGTGCCGGTCGACGGCATCATCGTGGAGGGTCACTCGGCACTCGACGAGAGCATGCTGACGGGAGAGAGCCTGCCAGTCGAGAAGTCGATCGATGACGAAGTCATCGGTGCCACCCTGAACAAGACCGGCTCGTTCGTCTTCCGGGCCGCCAAAGTCGGTGCTGATACCGCACTCGCTCAGATTGTTCGACTCGTCGAGGATGCGCAGGGCTCCAAGGCTCCGATGCAGCGCCTGGCCGATCAAGTTGCCGGCATCTTCGTTCCAATCGTGCTGGTGCTTGCGGCCTTGACCGCAGCGGGTTGGTTTATCTTCGGCCCCAGCCCGGTCTTCGCCGTGACCGTGGCAATCGCGGTGCTCATCATCGCCTGCCCGTGCGC
>JALYSK010000104.1 GCA_030854805.1 Chloroflexota bacterium
TCCACACCCCGTACATGACACCCTGCAGCGGAGGAAAAGCGAGGAAGGCCGCATGGGCCCCTTCCCACACCAGATTCCAGGCCTGAAAGACTGCGCCGAACGCCACCGCGATCACCGCGGCGACAACGATATCGACCGTGCGCCAGCCGACGGCCGGTAGGCCGGGCGGGACGCCGGATTCCGAAGTCTGCCTCGAGATGCTCATCTCACTCCTTGCTGCTGATTTCCACGACGAGGAGCGTCCCAGCCTCGAGCCAGACCGATGCAGGCGCCTTGGCGACCGCGTTGCTGAGGCCACGCGACTCGCCCATTCGCAGCGTCTCGCCGGCAAGCGGGTAGGCGAGCCCCTCAGTCCTGACGCCGTGCGCGTCGCCGATCGCAACCAACGTGACGATCTCCCCGGACGCTCCGTCGAGGGTCAGCCGGCCGCGGCCGGTCACCGCTCGCACGGTCGTCTCGTCCCGCACCAAGCGCAGGTCGACCGACGCCCACGCCGGATCGGCGAGCATCAGCAGGTTCGACAGCTCGTGGTCGAGACGCTCGCCGGCGAGGGCCCCGACGACGATCACCTGGTGCGCCCCGGCGGCAACGGCTCTTGCGACCGCCAGGTTGGCGTCGGACCGGTCCTTGTCGACCGGATGCCGCTCGATGGTCACGCCGGCCGTCTCGAGCATGTCGATGTGGCCCGCTTCGATCGAGTCGAGATCGCCGACCAGGACGTGAGGCGTGACCCGCTGAGCAGCCAGCCAGCCGGCTCCGCCGTCGGCGGCAATAATCAGTTCGGCATCGCCCAGGTGGCGCGCGTCGAGCGCTCCAGGCTCTCCATCCGCTACGACCACGGCCTTCACGACTTCAGCGCGCCCCTTCACTAGCGGGGAGCGCGTCGCGGCGGTTCAAACCGACTCCCTGCGCTGGCATGACCCAGATCAGGTTCGAGGGTCTGCGGTGGTGCCGCACTCTCAGCGCTCGCGCGCTCCCCTGTCGTGCATTGACTTTTCGCCGATGAGCCTAGCACGCCGTGCGACGGTCAGCCGATACGGCATGCCGGGCGCCGTCGACGCCGCACGCGCCTTCAGGGATGCTCAGGTCCGAGGTCGAGGATCGCCGACCCGAGATCACCGTGGATATCGATCTGCCAGGAACGGCCGGCCCGGTCCTCGAAGCGGACGATCGCCACGCCGTCGCCGGGCCCCAACCAGGTGATCGAGTACCCGGCCGGCGGGAGCGCGTCCTGGAGGAAGCGGTAGGCGCCAGAGCCGGGCTCGATCGCCCACCTGGCGATCAGCGCGCTGCCCCGGGGGAGCGACATCGGCCTCGCGTTGGGTGGTACCGGAAAGTCGGCCAGATCGGGCGGGAGCACCTGGGTGGCCGGAGAGCTTTCGGGCCGCCCCGTGCCGCCCGGGGCGGACGTGAAGATCGACGCCTCCCCGGGGGCGTTGGAGGGCGCAACGGGTCCGGCCGTCGTCGCCGGCGTGTTGCCGCACGCCGCGACCAGGAGGCTCACAGCCGGGAGAACCGAGCGAAGCTGAAGCAGGCGTTGCCTCCCTGCCGATTCGTGGATGGCCATGTCGGCCGGCCTCACCGACGGACGCCGCCCATGGGCGTTGGCGGGTTCCCCCAGGCGACGTTGATGGGGACCCAGAAGCTGCCGAGGCGGGCGTGATCGAACCAGAAGAGGCTGTTGGCGAGAAGGTTGAAGGTCTCGCCGTACGACCCGGGCGGGGGGCCGCCGTAGAGGCCAAACGTGAAGCGACCGATCTGACCGGGTGAGGTGAGGCGATCAACGTTCGTCGCGAACCAGCTCGATCCCCAGTCTAAGGCCCGGAAGGCGCTCGCGTGCGCGGCGGGGTTCCAGGTCCCGAGCAGGATCCGGCCCCGGCCGACGTCGTTGCGCCACGTGCGACCGCCGTCGTTCCGAAACTCGACCCAATGAGCAATCGTCTGGCCGCGGACGACCGTTTCAGCGCCCCCATTGTTCTCCCGCGAGTAGCTCGCAAGGAACGGGACGCGTCCCGGCCAGGTGGTCCAGCGCCGCTCCCAGTTCGGATCGGCGGGAAACCACCAGCCGTTCTGCTGAGCGAGCAGCTCGAAGTGGAGGTGATCTCCATAGCACTTTCCGCTGCAGCCGGACCGCGCGATCACCTGCCCGGCCGTCACCTGGTCACCGACGCCGACCAGCACTCCGTTCTGCGCAAGGTGGTAGTAGAGCGTCCGTTTCCCGTCCGGGTGGCCGATCAGCACGAAGTTGCCATTCGCCCCGAACTGCCAAGTCCCGAATCCCTCGACGAGGTCGACCACTACGCCATCGCGCGCCGCGGCGACCGCCGAGGAGGCCGGCATCGGGAAGTCCGTGCCGGTGTGGTTGTCGTACACCCGTCCCCAGTGAGCGGCGCAGTCGACCCAGACATGTCCCGTCCAGTCGGCCTGCACGCAGAGCCGCGGATCGCGGTCCACGGCATAGCTCACAACGACACTCGGGTCATGGAACGGGAGGGTGTAGTCGTCGGCCGCCCTGGCGGCTCCGCTCAACAGCAGGACGAGCAGCAGCCCGCCACCAGCCGAGCGCAACAGCGCGATCATGACGTGCACCCCTCGCCACAGGCGATCCATCCGGCGTTCGCCGCGTCCATCCGGGCCAGCACGGAACCATCGAGATCCAGCACGGCGGTGCCGCCGCTCAGCTGAATGAGGAGCTCGCTCCCGTTCGGCGAGAAGATGGGGGCTCGGCCCGGACCAAGGCGGTGCGGCTTCGCGCGGCCCGCCTCGAGGAGATAGACGCCGTCGCCGGCCACTTCGAACGCGATTCCGCCGTTGGCAGCGACGTCGATCGCTATGGCGGCCGGCTCCAGCTGCGCGATCCGCGTGGTCGCGCCATCCGCGGTGAGGCGGCTGACGATGGTCGCGCCGCCGATCGGATGAGCCACGACGGCAAGGCTTCCATCGCCCAGCGGATGGGCCGAATAGACCAGATCATCGCCGCCCAGGCGAGTGGCCCCTCCTGACGCCGGGTCGAACCGCACGAGATGCGCGCTGAACGGCGCCTCCACCGAGCTGACCCGCCGGAGCAGCACCGTGCCCGACGGCTCTCGAGTGATCGGGCCATCAAACGGGCCGGGCGCAACGATCGCTCCCTGCGCCGTTGCAGAGGCGAGCCGCCAGAGCGCGCCCCTCGTGTCGATCGCGAACAGCGCCGACCCATCGTCGCTGAACTGCGCGGCCACGACCCCCGGCATCTCACGAACTGCGACTGATCCGTCCGGGCGCTGGATGGTGAGCGCGGCGGTGACGCCGCCGATCTGATCAGCGCTCGCGACCTGGGTGCCGTCCGGGCTGGTCGCGAGGAGGCGCAGCGCGTCGGCAACCGCCTCTCGGCCATCCGCTCGCGGCAGCTGAGCCTCGAGCAGGATCTGCCCGCCCACCTCTCGACGGGTCAGCCCCGCCGAGAGGCCCGCGCGTTGGGCGCCATCTGCCGTTATGACGCGTGTCTCGGCAGGTGGATCGGCGGTGGCCGGAGCCGCGACCAGGGCGAAAGCGAAGGCCACGGACAGGCAGATCGGCACGAGCCGCTGAATGGCACGACGTGGCGCGGCACATGGTGCGCCAGGCGACGCAGATGGAACAGGCATGAGGAGAGTCCTCCAGGCAAGGCTGATCGAAGCGGTCCAGGTGTGCGCTGCGATCTGTTGGCTGCCGACCTCCTGACTCGACTCCCGGTTTTGCGGGCACCCTAGCGGCGGGCGGTTACCGCGCACTTATCGGCCGATATACTTCGGCGGCATGCCGGTCGGCCCGCTTCCAGCCCCGGTCCTCGTGCTTGCCGGACTGCTCCTCGTCGGTGTCGGCATAGGGTTCCTGCGCACGAGCGGCGCCCAGATGGGAATCGGCCGACGGCTGGGCGCGGCTCGCGAGGTCCGCGTCGGCGACCTGGTCGACGCGGCCGAGCTACCGATTCGCCCGGTCCGAGTCGCGGGGCGGGTGCGCTGCGCCGACCCGCTCCGTACGGCGGAGGAAGAGAGGCTCGTCGCATTTCATCGGGATGTGGAGGTCAAGCTTCCACGCGGCGGCTGGCGCACCATCGAGCGGCTGAGGGAGACCCGCTCGTTCGAGCTCTGGGACAACGGCGGATCGCTCCCCCTTGATCCCGCTCAGGCGGGAGAGCCACTGATCGTGATCCCGCATGTCTGGAACGGCAGCCCCGAAGAACTGCAGGAGCCCCACCGCTCCGCCGTCGAGCGGCTCAGCGCGCGGGGCGGCCGCCGCCCCCGGGAGGCGCGCTCGACGTCACGGCAGCTGAGCGTCACTGACCGGCTCCTGGTTCTGGCTCACGCCCATCGTGCGGAGGATGGTCGGGTCGTCCTGAGTCCTCCGGCCGGTGGTTACCTGATCTCCGCCCTCGAGCTCGACGACGCGATGCGCCTGCTCGGCGGGAGCCATCGGCCACTCCTCGGGCTGGGTGTGCTCGGTGTCGCCCTCGGCGCGATACTCCTGGCCGCCGGGCTCCTGGCGGGGGTCGCCGGAGTTCTGCTCCACTGATCCCTGACCGGCTGATCCCCTCGGATGCGGACCTTCTCACGCACGGCCGGTACCAATGGGGCATCGTGCCGCCGGCTTGCCACTTCTACGATCAGATACACCACACCTACCAGAACTTCCATTTCCGGTGTGTACCTGACAGACGGGGACTGACGTTGGCCAACGAACCGCGGGATCGAGGGGCCGGCCACGACGCGCTCATCAGCGTGGCACAGGCTGCCGCCCGTCTCGGCGTTCATCCCAACACGATCAGGAGCTGGTCCGAGGCCGGGCGCCTGAAGGCCTACCGCATCAATGCACGAGGCGATCGGCGCTTTCGACCATCCGATCTCGAGCGCCTGCTGGTGGAGGGTGGGGAGCCGGTGGCGGTTGCCGCCCTCAGCGATTATCGGGATCCCCGCCTCGCGGTCCTCGGCAAGCTCGCGCGAACAAGCGCCAGCTCCTCGAATATCGGAGCTGTCTGCCGGGTCGCCGTCGAGGCGCTGCGCGCCGACTGCGGATTCGACAGGGCCGCCATCTACCTGGAGAGCTCGGGGATCTTGAGCCTCGAGACGCACGCGGGCTACCGCGTACCCCCAGAGCCCGTCTTCGAGTACCCCGGCGGGCCGGATGGGGAGCGGCTGGCGAGCGGACCGCTGCCGTGGGGCAATGGTGTCGTCGTCCCGCTGCGCGGAGCAACCGGCCCGCTCGGCTGTTTGCTTGCGGAGGGTCACCAGACGATGGCAGCCACTGGCCAGCTCCCGTTCCTCGAGATCGTCGCCCACGCGCTGGGTGCCGCCGTGCGCAATGCCGGGCTGCTGAAGCGGGTCCGCCGCGAGCTCACGCGCGCGCGTGCCCTCCGCGGAGTGACGCAGGAGCTGACCGGACAGCTCGACCTGGCGGCCGTGCTTGACGACGTGGTGGCTCGGACTCACGGCCTTTTCGAGGCGGACAAGGCCGGCCTCTGGTTGATCGACGCTACCGATCATCCGTTTTCCATGGCTGCACAGCGAGGGCTCACCGAAGAGTTCCTGACCGGGGTCAGCGATCTGACCTGGCAGAGCGACACGATCGGTGTGCAGGCGCTGCGAGATCGCCGCCCCTACGTGATGCGCAACGCCGGCGCCGACGAAGGCACCGGCCTGATGCGATCGGCCTATGCACGCGAAGGGATCAGAACCGTCTGCCTCACACCGCTGATCGTCCACGAAGAGCCGCTCGGTCTGCTCGGCCTCTACCACCTCACCGACCGATCCTGGCCGGACGAGGAGGTCGCTCTCGTCGAGGCTTTCGCCAGCCAGGCCGCGGTCGCCATCAGCAACGCACGCCTGTATCGCTCAGTCGCCGACCAGGCCGTGCGGATGGGCTCGATCCAGGACCTGTCGGCGCGCTTGAACCGACTGACCGACGTGCGCGCGATCGCGGAGGCGATCGTCGCCGAGGCGAGCATCCTGGCCGACTACAACGATATCCGCGTCTATACCGTCGACTGGGAGAGCGGCTGGTGCGAGCCGGTCGCCTTCACCAAGGACATGCTGGGCGAGGGTGGTGACTACGAGAAGCGGCTGCGGGTCCCGATCGGGGACGGCTCGTTCACCGGATCGGTCGCGGAGAGCGGGGAGGCGCTGCTCATCAACGACGCGCTCAACGACGACCGCGGCATGACGATCGAGGGAACCGAGGATATCGACGAGTCGATGCTGCTGGTGCCGATGGTCTTCGAGGGCCGCTCCCTCGGCGTGATCGTCCTCTCGCAGCTTGGCTTCAACCGCTTCAAGCCCGACGACGTACAGACGATGACCATCTTCGCCGGCTACGCGGCGCAGGCGTTCGCCAACGCGACCGCCTATGAGCAGCTGACTGCGCAGTCGGCCGAGCTCGCGCGCCAGCTCGACACCCAACGCCGCCTGCTCGACATCAACGAGCGACTGCTCTCGACGCTCGACCCGACCGAGATCCTCGATACGATCGCGGACGGGCTGAAGAGCGTGGTCGCGTACGACAACCTGGTGATTCATCAGTTCGACCGCGAGGCAGGGCTCCTGCATCCGCTTCTGGCGCGTGACCGCCACGCCGCGGAGGTGTTGCAACACCAGATTCCAATCGGTCGCGGCCTCACCAGCTGGGCGGTCGAGCATCACGAGGCGCTGCTCGTCAACGACGCCCTGAGCGACCCGCGCGGCATCCAGATCCCGGGGACGCCTCCCGACCCGGAGGCGCTCATCATCGTGCCGCTCATCGCTGACGGCGAGGTGATCGGGGCCATGAATATCGGCCGCATCGGTCACGAGGAGATCTACTTCTCGGAGGCCGATTTCGAGCTCGCCAAGCTGTTCGCGGGTCAGGCCTCGATCGCCCTGCGCAATGCCGACGAGCACCACGCCGTCAGCCTGCGGGCCGATACCGATGCACTGTCAGGGCTCGGGAACCATGGGGCATTCCAGCGCGCCCTCTCCGAGCTGCTGGGGGCGGCCGAGGCCGCCCGCGATGAGCGAGATCGACGGGTCGCCATGCTGATGATGGACCTCGACAGATTCAAGGACTTCAACGACTCCCACGGTCATCCCGCCGGCGATGCCCTCATCCACGCGGCTGCAACCGCGATCTATGGGGCGGCGCGCAGTGACGACCGCGTCTACCGCTATGGCGGCGACGAGTTCGCGATCATCCTTCCGGGCTCGAGCGCCGCGGATGCGGCTCGGGTCGGCGAGCGGGTTCGGCGTGCCGTCGCGTCGCTCACCGCCGGCGAACGGACTCCGGTCACGATCACGGTGGGGGTCGCCGCGTTCCCCGAGGATGCGGGTGACCGTAGCGAGCTGGTCGCCGCGGCCGATGCCGCCCTCTATGCGGGCAAGCAGGCAGGCGAGGACCGCGTGGTGCAGGCGAGCAACGTGCCGAACGAGATGCGCGGTCTGCGCGGCACGCTCGACCAGCTGGCCCGCGCCGCCCTCATGCGCGGCGAGGAGCCCGCGTCGGTCGAGCGGATCGTCGAGCACGCCACACTGCTGACCAAGGACGCGGATACACGCGAGGCGACGGTGCGCGACGCCCTGCTCTCGGTCGCACGCTCGCTCGACGCCCGCAACGCGGCGAATCGCGGCCACTCGGACCGAGTCAGCCGCCTGGCGGGCCGCATCGCACAGCGATTGGGCTGCAGCGCCGACGACCTGCACAGCATCGAGCTCGGCGCCCGATTGCACGGGCTCGAGCGGGCCGGGCTGAGGGAGCTGGAGCCGATCCCTTCGCTGCGCGGCGTCGGGGCCATCATCCGCGGGGAGCAAGCCCTTTCGGCGGGACCCGGCCAGCCACGGTCGCGACGAGGCCGGATTCCGATCGGCGCACACGTCATTGCCGCAGCCAACGCGTACGACCAGATGACCGCCGGCGCCCGCCGCGGCCGCCCCGGACGAGCGGCGGCGCTCGCGGCATTGCGCAATGGTGTGGCGGGACCGATCCGATCCGATGTGCTCGACGCGCTGGGGGTCGTGGTCGCGGATCGGCGTGACCCGGGAAGCCGGCGCCGCTCCGATGACGTTGAGACGGAGGAGCGCGGAGCAGCCTGACCGATTGGGGGCCTGCCCGCCACGGGCCGGTGCTATCATCGGGCCTCCCATGCCGACCAGCCACCCTGCTCTGCCGCGCTCGCGTCCGGCTGCAGGGCTCGCGGCCTGGGCCCTGGTTGCCGTCGTCCTGACCGGCTGTACGACCGCCGAGCCGCTCCGCACGCCGACCGCATCCGCCCAGGCCGCGAGCGAGGAGCCGACCGCCAGCCCATCGCCGACACCCACTCCGATCCCATCCCCGCGCTACACCAACGAGCCGGATCCCGCCTTGACCGCGCTGATTCCGCGCAGCGCCGCGGGGGCGACCATCGTGGTCGTGCCACCCGACGAGTACGGGCTCACGCCTGGCGATATCGGCGAGCCATTCGGCGACCTCGGCGGCTATTTCCACTCACTCGTGATCGGCTACGTGCTCAAGCCTCGTGCGACCCTGTACGCCATGCGAGTCGACGGCCGTACCATCATCACCAGGGAGCTGCGGCCGCACCTCGCCGAGATCGGTCGCTACGTCGGCATCGCTGGCCTCCATCCGGAGAAGTGGCGGTCGGCTGAGCTCCCCGGTCATCTCGTCTGGGTCCGGCCGGAGGACAATGCCACCGTCGCCGGAACAAAGATCTACACCTGGGCCGCGGACGAGTACGTCTTTCTGCTGATCGGAGTCGATGACCGCGTCAACCGGGCGGTCATTGCGGCTCTTCCGGGCGAGCCCCCGCCGGCACCCACCCCGGTTCCGAGCCGATCACCGTTGCGGGCGGCGAGCCCGCCACCATCTCCGGCTTCGAGCGGCTAGGCGACGAGCGCGCAATGCTGAGGACCGCGGCATACACCATCTCGGTCGTGGGGACCATCGTGACCCTGGCGCTTCGTGTGTTTGGGGCAGACGCGACCCTCACCTTTGGCCTGAGCGCGGTGACGATCCTGGCCCTCGCGTCTGTCCTCGGGCATGCCACCGAGCAGCTCGGCGCGGCGGCGGGGCCACGCATCGGCGGGATCATGAACGCCACGGTCGGCAATATCGGCGAGATCATCATTGCCGGCTTCCTGATCGCGGCGGGGGAGATCGAGGTGGTGCAGGTCTCGATCACCGGCTCGATCGTCGGAAACCTGCTGCTTGTGCTCGGCGCCTCGCTCGTCGTCGGCGGGCTGAAGAACGGCATACAGAGCTTCGACGCGCAGCTGACCGGCATGAATGCCGCCTCGCTGATCCTTGCCACCATCGGGCTGGTCGTCCCCGCCACCTTCGCGTTCGTGATCGGAGGCGGAGCGCAAACCGGCGCCGGGGACCGCGGGTTCTCGCAGATTGAGTCCGTCACGGTCGGTGTCGCGATCGTGCTGATCGCCACCTATGCGGCGCAGACCTATTTCTTCTTCAGCTCCCCGCACGCACCCGGCGGGCACACCGAAGAGGAGGTGGCGCCCGAATGGAGTCCGCGGCGGTCGGTGGGGGTGCTCCTGGTATGCGCCGCTGCGCTCACCGCGGTGAGCGAGGTCCTGGTGCACACCCTGGAGCCGACGGTCGCCGCGCTGGGAGTGAGCAAGCTCTTCATCGGCATGATCCTGATCCCGATCATCGGCAACCTTGCGGAGCACATCGTCGGCGTGACGCTGGCGTACAAGAACAAGATGGACTTCAGCCTCATAACCTCGCTCGGCAGCGCGACCCAGATTGCCCTCTTTGCGGCGCCCGTTCTCGTCTTCTTCAGTCTCGCGGTGGGCCAGCCGCTCACGCTCGTCTTCACGCCGCTGGAGGTGGTCGCGGTTGCGGCCGCCACCTTCATCGCCGCCTACATCGCCCTCGACGGCCGCTCCAACTGGGTCGAGGGGATCCAGCTCGTCTCGGTCTATGTGATCCTTGCCATCGCCTTCTTCTACCTGACCTAGAGCTCATCGGGCCGTCATCCGGCGACGGCCGGTATGATCGGTCCGTGGCGGATCTGGAGGAGCCGAGCGACTGGGACGAACGAGACGATCGGCGAGCCCGGAAGCGTGACCGGCTGGCACGGCTACTGAGCGTCGCATCGATCCTGTACTCGAGGGGCAGCACGGACGCCGGCGTGCCCGTCACCGAGATCGCCAGGCTGACTGACATGACGACCCGCACCGTGTATCGGGATATCAGAGCGCTCGATGAGGAACTCGGGGTGCCGGTCTTCCAGGCGGGACGCGGTCGCTATGGCATCGACCGCAAGTACTTCTTGCCGCCGCTGCGCCTGTCGGTCCCCGAGGCGATCGTCCTCTTCCTGGCTGCCCGCCTCATCGCGCGCTGGTCCGACGAGTACGACGCCGCGGTGGTGAGCGCCTTCACGAAGCTGGCCGACCTGCTGCCGCAGCCGATCGCCCGCCACGTCGCCGCCACCATGCTCTCTGTTGGCGAGCATGGCCGCAACGAGCCGTTCATGCGCAACTTCGCCACAGTGGCGCGCGGCTGGGCGGAGGGTCGCGTGGTCCAGATCGACTACGAGGCGGCAGGCGCCGAACGAAAGCGGACGCGCGTGCGGCCGTATCTGCTGGAGCCCGACGCCGCCAGTCGGAACGTCTACCTGATTGGACACGATGAGCCAGCCAACGCGATGCGGACCTACAAGGTGGAGCGGATCCGATCGTCGACCCTCAGCGCCGACCGGTACGAGATCCCCTCCGACTTCGACCCGGATCGATGGCTTGCCCACTCGTGGGGGATCTGGTCGTCCGACACGACCCCGACGGCCCGGATCCGGCTGCGCTTCGACCGGGATGTGGCGCACCGGGTTCGCGAGTCGGTCTGGCACCGGTCGCAAGAGCTCGTCGAGCTTCCCGATGGCGGCGTCGAGCTGACCGTGACGGTGGCGGGGATCGTCGAGATCCGGCCATGGGTCCTGTCGTGGGGGGAATCGGTCGAGGTGCTCGAGCCGCCCGAGCTGCGGGACTCAGTCGCGCGCTCCGTGGCCGCCGCGGCTGGGCGCTATGCCGATTGAGGTCGAATCAAAGTTCCGAGCCGCCAATCAGCTCGTGCTGCAACGGCTGTCGACGGTCGACCACCTCGGGCCGGGGCGTCTCGGCGAACCCGCCGTGGCCCGGGACCTGGATCGTTATCTTGACACCGCTGATCGCCGGCTTGCCGGCGGGGGGTGGGCGTGTCGGCTGCGGACTCGCGGGGATCGAACGATCCTCTCGTTGAAGGGAACGGCGGCGGCCCTCGGCGATGGCTCGGGGCTGCACCGCCGCCCGGAGATCGAAGGGCCCGCCACCACCGAGATCGCACCGGACGCATGGCCTGCGAGCGAGGCTCGCGACGTGCTGATGCAGCTGACCGGTGGGGCCCGACTCGAGGAGCGCCTGCATCTGGACCAGCGACGGACCGAGCGCCCGGTGGTCGTCGAAGGGCACCGGGTCGCGACGCTGAGCCTGGACGAGGTCGACGTGCTCGATCCGGCGGAGGGGTCGCTTGGACGGCTGCTGGTCGTTGAGCTCGAGCACGCGGGTAGTGCGCGGGAGGATGAGCTCGTGGCGGTCGCCGCCGCCCTCGAGGCGGAGCCCGGGCTGACTCCCGACCCGCTCACGAAGCTCGAGCTCGCCAGCCAGCTCATCGACTCGCGAGCGCGGGAAGGATGACCCGCCCTCAAGCAGCTCGCATCGGCGTCGCCGAGCTGCTGGCGCTCGCTTTCGGTCTGGCCATCTTCGGCTACGTAGGTTGGGATGGGGCGCTCTGGGACCCGCGCTATCAGTTTGGCCTGCATCTCGCGGCGATCGCAGCCATCGCGGGGCTGCTCGCACTGGGCATTGCCGGCCGCGAGCTCCCGCGCACGCGCTTCGATCTTCCGATTCTCCTGCTGCTGATCGCCTTCGGAATCGCGACCCTGACCGGAGAGAATCGCGGCCTCGCCGTCCGCGCCCTCGCGGCGATCCTGGCGACCGCCGCAATGCTCCCGGTCGCGCTGGTGGCCGTGCGGCAGCGCCCCACCCTGACCGCCACGGTGGTTGCGATCCCGATTCTCGCGCTATCAGCGGGCGATCTCGCGGGCATGCTGACGCGTCGACTGGACTGGTACCTCGCCGGAGGGCCGGGCCTGTTGCCCCCTGTCCGGCTTCCGATCGAGGGGAGCCTGTTCGGGTCCGTCGCGGTACCTCCATTCGTGATCCTGGCCGCCCTGGCGCTCACGCTGCTGATCGACTGGCCGACGCTTCGGCGCTGGATCCAGATCGGCCTGCTGGCGGTCGGGATCCCGCTCACGCTCCTCTCGGGGTCCCGGTCGGCCTGGCTCGCGATCGCAGCGGCCGCATTCGTCCTTCTCGCGCCGGGATTGCGACGCCTGCGCCCGCCCGAACGCTGGACCATTCGCCATGTTGCGATCGGGCTCCTCGCCGCGGCCGGCATCGCGGTCGGAGCGGTCTTCCTGGCCCCGCGGCTGACCGCCATCAGCTCGCTGGTGTACCGCGGCTACCTGTGGCGTGACACGGTCGCCGCCTGGAGCGCCAACCCGCTCTTCGGGATCGGACCCGGGACGATGCCGTTCGCCCGCCAGGCGGCGGCGCCGGACCTGACGTTTCCCGTCAGGCAGCCCCATTCTCACGACCTGGCGCTGGGCGTCCTGGGCGATGCCGGCCTGCTGGGGCTCGTCCTGGGGGCCGTCCTGCTGGTCAGCTTCGCGCTGCTGGCCGGTCCCTGGCGATCACGCTCGAACGTCGGACGGGTCGCATTCGCAACCCTCGCCGGGTTCGCGGTTGCCGGCCTGTTCGAGGACCTCACCTTCCTTCCGAGCTTCAACCTCCTTGTCGTGCTGCTCGCGGCGGTGGCCCTGGCCGACGCCGGTGCCGTCTCGTGGCACCGCCCGCGTTTCACCGTTCCGTTCGCAGTGGCCGGCACCGTTGCCGCTGCCGCACTCCTCCTGGCGATGTTTGCGGGCGATGCAGCCGCGCTCGCCTACCGAGCGGGGACCGATGCCGCCAACAGTCAGGACTGGCGCTCCGCGACCGAATGGCTGGTGCGCTCGGCGCAGCTCGATCCATGGCACCCGGCCACGCCCAAGGCGCTGGCGGTGGCAGCCGACTCCGCCGGCCGGCCCGAGCTGGCGCGCTCCGCGGCGCAGCGCGCGGTTGAGCTGAATGCCGGCGACGCGCCGTCGTGGGCCAATCTCGCGATTCTCTGCCAGCGAGCGGGCGACACGCGCTGCGCGGGAGCCGCGTCCGACCGTGCGGTGGCCACCGCCACCCTCGGTGGCCGCGAGCTGATCAACGCCGCGCTCGTCTACGACCGCATCGGCCGGCCCGACAACGCCGATCGTGCCTACCGTCTCTCGCTGCTGACGAATCGCTACACCGCGATCGCCATCACATGGCCGCGCCCGGTGAGCGTCGGTGATGAGAGGGTCGCGGAGCAGGACGTGACCGAGAGCGAGCTGAACGTGCTGATCGCCCGGCGCGCGAACGGCGAGGCGATCGATCCACTGGAGTACCGAGAGCCTCCAGTGCACACCCTGGCACTCGCCATGGCTGGCGATCGGAAGGCTGCCAAGGCGGCGCTCGCTTCCTTGATCGACCAGCAGCCAGCCTCGGTCGCCGCCTGGGATGTCGCGGCGTTGCTGCTCCGGCATTGGGGGGAGGACGCGACGCGCGCCCTCGCCGTCGCTGAGGTGCTCCACACCGGCCCGCTCTCGACCGCAAGGCCTCGGCCGCCCGGCCTGATCTTCGACATCGCGACCTTCCGTGCTTATCCGCGCGACGGGCTGGTCGCCTCGGCTGAACGCCTGCTCCCCGACCAGCCGTGGCCTTGGATGCTCGACCGGTTGCTGCCGCCGCTCTAGAGCTCGAGCGGGAGGCGCTGGATGAGAGAGAGACTGGGGCGCCCCCGGGCGGGCGTCGGAATGATCGGGGCACGGAGCCAGGCTTCGCCTGACTGCCCGGTGCGATAGCGGGCGTCCAGCCGGCGCGCGGAGAGGCCGTCGAGCCCGATGCCAGCAAGCGCCTCGGCCAGCAGGGTCCCCTCGCCGCGGTAGCCGTGGCCCACAACGGCCCGGTCGCCGTCCGGCAGGACCTCTTGCAGCCGCTGCCTCCGAGCCCGATACGGCCGCCGCGTCCAGGAAGTCGCGTCGCACCAGATCAGGTCGCTGGCAACGTATGCTGGACGCCCGCTGCGCCGCCCATCCTCCAGCCGCCCGCGGAGAAGGCTCCCATCCGGACTGCCGCCGCGGTCGAGGACGAGCAGGGTCCCATCCAGGACGACCCCGTCGGCGAGCAGCTGAAGAGCAAGCTCGTTCAGCTCCGGGAACGCCGCAAGCGCGTCGCTCAGCCCGTGGACCTGGAGGCGCAGGCTCCCAGCCTCGATGAAGGCGATCGCGCGCAGCCCGGGCCACCACGGCTCGAAGAGATACTCCGGATCGTCGAACGGGGCGTCCACGGCCGCCGGCTGCATCGGCGCCACGCGCGCCGGAAGGCGGCGGCCGGAATCGGAAGGGATCGAGAGCGGAAGCTGCTCGTCCGGCACGCGCTCGGCTAGGCGGTCTTCCGGCGTCGGCGCGGAGCCTCGTCCGGCTCCGCGGTGACGGCGCGAGCGTCGCGGGCGGCGGCCACAGAGGCTTCGAGGGCAGCCATCAGATCGGCGATATTGGTCGCCTCGACGCGTTGTGCCGGCTCCGGAGTCTCGCCGGCCACCTTGCGCTCGATGACCGCCATCAGCGCCTGGCGGTAGTCGTCGCGGTACGCATCGGCGCTGAAGTCGCCGGTCATGGAGGCGACCAGCTGCTCGGCCATCTTCTTCTCGGCAGGCTTGATCTGGACCTGGTCCTCGGGGAGGGTGAGGTCGTCGATGGCGCGCACCTCATCGGGCCAGTGCAGGGTGGTAAGGAGCATCGTGGTGGCATATGGGTTGAGCGCGGCGAGCTGCTCGCGATCCTTGAGCACGATCTTGCAGATGGCGCTCTTGCCCTGCTCGGCGAGGACCGACTTGAGCAGGTAGAAGGCCTTGGTGCCGATCTGCTCCGGCTCGAGGTAGTAGGCCTGCTTGACGAACTGCGCGCCGTGGGCGTCCCGACGCGCGTCGACGAACATCTCGATCTCGATGGCTCGAAGCGTCTTGAGCGGCACGGCGTCGAGGTCGTCCTCGGTGACGACGACGTACTTGCCCTTGCTCCACTCATAGCCGCGCACCGTCTCGCTGCGCGGGATGATCGCGTCGTGATACGGGCAGTAGACCTTCATCTGGATCCGGTTCAGGCAGCTGGCGTGCAGCAGGTTGAAGCCGATTCCGCCCTGCTCCGTAGCCAGGTAGAGCTTCACAGGGATGGTGACCAGCCCGAACTGAATCGCCCCCCGCCACATCGATCTTGCCATGTATCTCCTGCGTGCTTCGTGCCCTGGACCAGCCGCGGGCGGTGACTATACAACGGCGGCGCAAGCGGTCCGCACGCACGATGGGTCGCCGGAGGTACCAACCGCCTGACCGATGCGGCCATTGCCGCCCTCGGCACACCCGGCCCAAAGTGGCCCTCGTGAATGAGATCGAGATCGCGGCCGAACAGGCTGCCACGACCGACCGCCTCCGCGCTTACGTGCTCGAGGACGATCCCGATATCGCGGCCCTCGAGGCCGACATCCTGCGCGATGAGGGATTCAGCGTCATCACCTGCGCCCGCATCGTCGAGCTGGGCGACCTGATGGACGTGGCCCTGCCGCACCTGCTGGTGGTCGACGTCATGCTGCCTGACGGCGACGGCGGCGATATCACTGAGCTGCTGCGCCGTGCATGGCCGGGGATCCCGGTCGTGATCGTCAGCGCGGCAAGCCGCGAACGCCTGGCCGAACTGGCGCCGATGGGGCCGGTCGTCGCCAAGCCGTTCGACATCGAGGCCTTCGCCACGGCGGTCGACGAGGCGCTCCAGGACGCCCGAGATCTCCGGTCGGCTTCGTGACCGCGTCAACGCGGCCCGGTGACCACCACCAGCTCGCTTCGCGCCGGCTCTCCCTCGCGTAGCAGCCGATAGCGATGCTCGATCCTCACGCTCGCCGAGAGCATGGCGCTCACCGGGCAGTAACGGGTCGCCGAGAGCTCGATCGAGCGACGTAACGCCTCGACCTCGACCGCTCCGCTGACCCGATGCTCGACGCTGATGCGCACGAACACCCTGGGATGCTCCGTCGCGGAGTCGCCGCTCACCGCGATCTGGTAGCCGGTCGGCCGCTGGCGCTTCTTGCGCAGGATGGTCGCGACGTCCATCGACGTGCAGCCAGCGAGCGCCGCCAGCAACGCCTCCTTGGGTCCGGGTCCGCCACCTGCGCCCTCGTCGCCCCCCGCGTCGAGCAGCAGCTCATGGCCGGAGCCAGTCAGCACCTCGACGGCCATCCGGCCCACGTCGGCGAAGGTGGCCAGGATCTGGTGCGGCACGGAACGACTCTAGCAGCCACCGGCGCGATCCCATGCGCGTGATCCGAGCCGCCGCAAGTGCTGTCGCGAATGCGCGTGCTGGAGGCGGCGGAACCCCCGGCGCTCCGCCCGCTGGCGGCTAATCCCTACGCGGGCTCCCTACCGCGGGCTCCCTACCGCGGGCTCGGGCCGCAGCCAGGCCTTGGCCGTTCGCTCGTCCAGGACGTCGGACAGCAGCTCGTCGCGCTGCTCATCGTCCTCGACCACGATCACGTGAGCCATCGTCCGCTGGAGCGCCACCGCCGGCGTGTTGACGCGGATCTCGGGATGCGCGGTGCAGCTCACGCTGACGTCGGTCATCGGGACGAAGCGGTCGGAAACATTCAGCAGGCCGTCGGCGGGCCGGCTCCCGGGCGCAACGTGGACAGTGCCGAGCAGACGGAACGGAGGCAGGGCCACCTGCGCCCGTACGGGGCGCTTCGGAATGCGCATCTCGGGTCGCGCGTCCGCATCGGTCTCGACGACGATCAAGAAGAGAACCTCGTCGATCGCGACCAGCACATGCGGTACGGGAATGCTGCCCGCCGGATCGCCGAACTCGGTGAGGGTCGCGGCCTCCACCACGATGTGAGTGGTGGGCTGCAGATTGACGATATCAGTGACCCGAGAGAAGCGGGTCAGGGTCGTGCCAGAGACCCGATACGCGGCGGTGAAGAGCTGCACGTGGACAGAACGCGCCGGATTTCCGTCGAGAGAGTCTCCGCTGAAGGGGTCCATGGCCGGATGCTAACAGTGGCCCGCGGAGCGTCAATTCTTCCACACCGAACCTATCTCCCCCGAAGCTCACCAAGGTCACTCCTCCAGCCTCCCGACTGCGGCGATCCGCTCCGTCTCGCCGCGCGCTCCAGTGGCCAGCAGGATCCGACCGGTCGCCTGAGCGGCGAAGAGCTTCTCGACGGTCGCCAGCTGGTCGATCTCGGCGGGCGTCTTGTCGTCCCGGATTCTGACGATGCGGGGGAAGCGCAGCGCGAAGCCTGAGTTGTGGCGCGTCGAACGCTGGATGCGGTCGAAAGCGATCTCGACCACGACCTCGGGGACGACGCTCCGATGGCGCCCGAAGTCGCGCAGCGTAATCGATCGAAAATGCTCGGTCATGGTCGCGATCTCGACGTCCGTGAGGCCGGTATAGGCCTTTCCGATCGTGAGCAGCTGGTCTCCCGAACTGACCGCGAACGTGTAGTCGCTCAGGACGCCGTGGCGCTTTCCGTGGCCCCACTCCACCCCAACGACCACGCAGTCGAGGGTCGCCAGCGCCCGTTTCAGCTTAAGCCAGCCGAGCCCCCGGCGGCCCGGCTGGTAGGCATAGTCCGGGTCCTTGATCATCAGCCCCTCGTTGTGCCGATCCCTCGCGTCGTCGAAATGCGCATCGACTTCAGCCGCGCTGTGCGCGGTGGCGAGGTTCGAGTAGAGGAATCTCTCCCCAGTTCGATCGGGAAGGCGCAGTGCCTCCAGCCGGGCGCGCCGCTCGCGTAGGGGCGTCTCGAGCAGGTCGTTCCCGCGGGCGTGCAGGAGGTCGAAAGCCACCAGCGCGACCGGAACCCTGGCAAGCAGCTCCGCTGACGGCCGCACGCGGCCAAGCCGCGTCTGGAGGCTGGCGAAGTCGAGGACCGATCCTTCGCGATAGGGCACCAGCTCGCCATCGATGACGAGCGTCTCGTCGAGTCCGACCGCGGTCTCCACGATCTCGGGAAACGAGCCTCCGATCTCGTTGAGGTCGCGGCTGAAGAGGTGGATCTCGCCACCAGAGCAGTGCAGCTGGGCGCGGATTCCGTCGTACTTGTCCTCGATCCAGGCCTCGTCCCCTACGCGACGCATCACCTCGTCCGCGTCCGCGACCGGCGTGGCGAGCATGAAGCGGATCGGCCTGCCGACGTGCAGCGCGGCCTCGTCCAGGTCGCCGCGCCGTGCCAGAAGCGCGGCCTCGCCCGGGTCGGCGACGAGCATGTGTGCGCGTCGCACCGCGGCGATATCGGCCTCGAAGGCGGCCGCGATCGCCTCCTCGAGCAAGCCCTCGCGCAGGCCGATGCGCAGCTCGCGGCCGGCGATGCGCGCAAGATAGCGGGCCTCCGAAGCGCTTGCTCGTTCGAAGAGCGAAGCCATCAGCGCGGTGCGCTCCTCTGCGCTCCCCGAGGCCGCCATCGCACCAAACGCCGCATCCACGTCGGCCAATGCAAGCCGTGCTCCCATGGGAGCGCGGTCGAGCAGCTCGGCGGCGACATCACCGAAATCCGAATAGCGCTGGTAGGACTCGCCCATTGCCCGCTGGTCGGCACCGCTCGCCGCAGCAAGCGCCGCGCTCTGCTGGACCCAGCCCAGGCCCAAGCGGTCGCCCGGATCGGCGAGCGGGCGACCGGCGAAGAAGGTGCAGGCGACCGGGAGGTCGGCATCGGTCAGGTCATGCAGGTAGGCGGCAAGGAGGTCGCGCTTGCGGAGCTTGCTGCGGGTGCCGGACACGGCATCGGCGACGTCGGCGAAGGTTGAGAAGGGCGAATGGGCCATGGGTTGCCGAGTCTATCCGGCGTTCACCGCCGATTGGTGTCAGAAGCGTTACGGCGGCGGCAGAAAGACCTTGACCCGAGGGATCGGTCAGTCGCAGGCTACGCTCGTGACGTTCCCCTGGTCGAAGAAGCCACCGCCCGAGGTCGCGGCCCGCATTCCGCCGGGCCAGGTGCTGACCGAGAAGTTCCCGGTCCTCCATTTCGGCCGCGTGCCCGAATACGGTGACCTCTCGAGCTGGGCGTTTCGCGTCTTCGGCGAGGTCGAGCAGCCGCTGAGCCTTACCTGGGCCGAGTTCCGCGCCCTGCCCACGACCCGGGTCACCCTCGACATCCACTGCGTGACCCGCTGGTCGAAGCTCGACACGACCTGGGACGGCGTGCCGTTCAGCCATGTGGTGGAGGCGGCGCGGCCCAGGCTGAGCGCGCGCTTCGTCATCTTCCACTCGGAAGCGGGCTACACCGCCAATGTGCCGATCGAGACGACCGCGAACCCGCAGTGCATGCTCGCCTGGAATTACGCCGGCGAGCCGCTGGCTGCCGAGCACGGGTACCCGCTGAGAGCGATCGTGCCCGGCAAGTACTTCTGGAAGAGTGCGAAGTGGCTGCGCGGGATCGAGTTCAGCGCCGAGGATCGGCTTGGCTTCTGGGAGCAGAACGGCTACAGCAACAGCGCCGACCCGTGGCGAGAGGAGCGCTACTCCGGCGGCTGGTGAGCGTCAAGGCGCTTGGCGCGCGCGATCAGCTCCGCCACGCGGCGACCACCCTTGCGGCCGATCTCACGGAAGTGCTCCTTTGAGTACCGCTCGCTGACCGTCTTCCCCCCTTTTTGACCGATCTGCTGAAAGAACTCCGGCCCATAGCGGGCACGGGTCGTCTTGCCTCCCTTGCGACCCGCTTCGCGCACGCTCATCCCGCCGGTCTGTGCAGGCCCGCCGCGCTCCGGCTCGGCGTCGCTGCGCTCAGCCACGTGCCTACCTCCTGGCCTTCGGTACCTCGGATCGTCGTGGGCCAGGGTGCAAGTTGCATACCGCCTGGCCGTCCTAGAATGGCCCGCCATGCATCCCTTGCTGCGCAACGTGGTGATCAGCGCGGTGGCGCTTCTCATCGCCGGTGCGCTCTCTGCGCTCGCGCTGCTGGGTCGGGACTCGCAGCTCTCGATCCTGGCCATGCTGGCGAGCGTTCTCATCGCCGCGCTGGTCGGCATCTTCCTCTTCGCTCAGGGCTGGATCTGGGGAACGCGCGCCGCTCGCCGCGGCTATGCAGGGCGCTCCATGGCGATCGCACTGGCGGGCGGGATCATGATCATCTTCGCCGCAGCCGCGCTGGCCGGGGCGGTCGTGATCGTCCTCCTCTTCTACATCCGCTGATCTCGCGCCGGCCCGGCCCGCCTCCGATTGGTAGGATGGCCGCGCGACCCGGCGCCCCCATCGTCTAGAGGCCTAGGACGCCACCCTTTCAAGGTGGAGATCAGGGGTTCGAATCCCCTTGGGGGCACCAGACCGATGCCGGCGATGCGGCCCGCGCCACCCCGACGCGAGCCGCACGGAACCGCTACGCCGCGAAGGGATACTCGTCCGCCGGCTCCGGCGACGCGATCCGCGACCCGATCCAGTACACGAGTGCGGCGACGATGAAGCCGACGATGTAGGCGAAGTCGGCGTAATGCAGGAGGTCGTCGCTGATCGCGTTGATCGGCAGGCCGGTGCTCTTGCGGATCTCCTCGCCGAACGCGGACTGCTGGAACGGCAGCGATACGATGAAGCCGATAAGCAGCGAGACGAGGGCGAGCGTGCCCGAGGGCAGGTCCCCGAAACGGAGAAGCCGGGCGACTTCGACCGGCTTCCGACGCTGCCACCAGTCGACCAGGACGACGGCGGCCCAGGGTGCGATCCAGTAGCTGATGAAGAGCAGGTAGCTCTCGAACTTGGCGAAGAAGTCACCCGAGTTGAGGAAGAGGGTGAAGAAGAAGCCCAGGACCGCCACGATCAGCGCCGACACGACACGCGGGATGCGCAGCCCGGCCGCCTGCAGCGAGAGTGAGCCGGTGTAGTCGTTGATGGCATTGACCGCTACGGTCCCGAGGGCGATTGCCACCATCGCCAAGGCGCCCAGCACGCCGCCACCCAGGATGTCCCGGATCGTGTTGACCGACGGCCCGGTCACCTTGTCGGCCACCATGAGGCCAAGCACCTCGATCCAGCCGGCGGAGAGCGTCAGAGCCGCGACGGTGACCCAGAAGATGCCGAAGCGGGACGTGTTGGTGGGAAGGTAGCGGCTGTAGTCCGATGCGTAGAGCGACCACGCGAGGACGAAGCTTGCGCAGATGGTGCTGAAGAGCACGAACGCGCCGAGCTGATCAGCGCCGGTGAAGCCGTCCGTTCTCCCGGTGCTGGCCTGGCCGAGGATGGCGAAGGTGAGGATCACGAACATGGCCCCCAGCGCGAGCGCCATGTACTTCTCGAGGGTGTGGATCGCCTCGTAGCCGATCACTCCCAGGGCCGACTGGAAGAGGACGATGATGACCAGCGAGATCACGAAGGGCATGCCGGTCAGCAGTGACAGGGCGGCCGCGCCGAAGACCGAGTTGATGCCGTCCCAGCCGATGCAGCTGAGCCAATTGAGGAGACCGGGAACCACGATGCTCTTGCCGTAGGCGAGCCGCGCGAGCGGCATCTGGGCCATCCCGGTGACCGGGCCCATCGTTCCCAGGATGCCGACAAGGATCGAGCCGATCAGGTTGCCGACGATGATCGCGAGCACGCCAGTGACGAACCCGACCTGCAGGAAGCCGGCGGCGGCCAGCGTCCCGACGAAGAACGCCGCCGGGACCAGGTTCGGGGTGAACCAGACGGTGAAGATCCGGCCCAGCGAGCCGTAGCGGGCGTCGGCCGGAATCGGCTCAAGGCCGCGCGCCTCGATCGACAGGTCTCCGGAGTGGGTCGGCATCCCCTCGCGGGGCAGGGCGTCAGCCGCCATCGGAACTCCTCCTACGCTTGGATTGGCTTGACGAATGAGACCGCCTGGCTTCCCCCGTCCGCATGAATGACCGATGCGGCCGGCACCGTCTCGGCCACGACCCGTCCGTTCCGGGCTACCCAGCGCGCCGCGGGACGAAGCCTGATCGCCTCGGCCTCGTCGGTGCAATCGAAGACGACGAAATTCGCTGGAGCCCCCTCCTTCACCACCCAGTCGTCGATCTCGGCCGCGCGCGCCGGATTGCCGGTGATCATCTCGTATGCGCGGAACAGCTCCGAGCGCCCGGTCATCTGGCCGACGTGGACCAGCATCGAGAGCGCGTCGAGCATGGAGCCGCGGCCGAGCGGATACCACGGGTCCATGATCGAGTCGTGGCCGCAGGCGACGTTGATGCCTGCCGCATCGAGCTCCTTGACGCGCGTCATCCCACGGCGCTTCGGATAGCTGTCGAACCGGCCCTGGAGCACGATATTGTCGAGCGGGTTAGCGACGATCGTCACGCCGGCGCGCCGCAGGATCTGAAACAGCTTGAAGGCATAGGCATCGTTGTAGGAGGCCATCGCCGTGGTGTGGCCGGCCACAACGCGGCCCTGCATCCCGTCGCGAATCGAGCGCGCGGCGACCACCTCCAGGAAGCGGGACTCCGGATCGTCGGTCTCGTCACAGTGCAGGTCGATCGGTCTACCCGTCTCGCGCGCCAGGTCGAAGATGAAGTTCACCTCCGCGACGCCGTCCTCCCGCGTCCACTCGTAGTGCGGGATCCCGCCAATCACGTCGCAGCCGAGGCGCATCGCCTCGCGCATCAGCTCCTCGCCGTCGGGAAAGGAGAGGATCCCGTCCTGCGGGAACGCGATGAGGCGCAGGTCGACGAGGTCCCTCACCTCGTCGCGCAGCTCGAGCAGGGCTCGCAGCGCGGTGAGGCTCGGATCACAGACATCGACGTGTGACCGGATCAGGCCGGTCCCCTGGGCCACCTCCCAGTGGATCGCCTCCCGAGCGCGGCGTTTGACGTCATCCGCGGTGAGCGACGGCTTGCGCTCCGCCCAGGTCAGGATCCCCTCGATCAGGGTTCCCGACTCGTTGTGGCGGGGCTCTCCCACAGTGAGCGCCGCGTCGAGATGCACATGCGGGTCGACGAGCGGCGGGGAGACGAGCGAGCCCTCGGCGTCGAGCTCCTGCGCGCCGTCACCCTTCAGCTCGCCACGGCCGCGGATCGCCGCGAACCGTCCGTCGGCAACGGCGAGATCGACCGGCTCTGGGCTGGCGCCCTGCGTCGGATGGAGCCGCGCGTTGCGAACGATGAGGTCCAACTTCACCACCGCAGGGCCCGGGGGGCGCCGGTTTCGCGGCCGAAGTGTGCGCGGCGGTCGCTCCTCGCGTCAAGGGATGGACGGGCGCCTAGATGTGGTTGATCTCCACGCGGTCGCCGCAGTTCTCGCAGAAGAGCAGCAGGAGCTTCGGATCCTCGGGTACGGGCCGCCACGAGTAGACCATCTGCTCGGTGATCTGCTCGCCGCAGCGCGGGCATTCGGCGCCAATCTCCAGCCACTGGTCGCGCGGGATGTTCTGGCGACCCATCAGCGCTGCGGGTCGACGGGCGGTGGCGGCTCCCACCCCGGCTTGCGGGCCGGCACGGCTTCGGCATCAGGGTCCTGGGCGGCGATGGCGGCGCGCGTCTCTTCCGCCTTGGCCGATGGGGCGATCAGGGGGTACGACATTGCCGCGTAGCCGGGCCACCGGCCCACGTCCCCGTCACGGATCATCACCTGCGACCTGCCGAACGCACCCGTGACATCCCGCGTGGATCGGTCCAGGACCTCGAAGTCGCGCCCGGTCACCTGTCGCAGAGCGGCCGGCAGGGTCTCGGGCAGATAGGCGGGATCGGGGTTCTGGGCGAGCGCGATATCGAGGGCCGCGACCACCTGCTCGTCGGGGAGATCGCGAGGCAGGGGACGACTGATGTAGGCCATCATCCGCGGGTCGCGGCTGGGCCCGGCGAAGGTGCGAATGAGCCGCTTCAATGGTGGTCCTCAGGAGGTCTGGCGCGCGGACTGCATCACCGATCCGCGGCGCGCCGCGCGGGCGCGCCGATTGTAGCGCCCGACCGTTTTGGTGGGGGCCGGCGGTCGGGTTGGTATACTGCCTTCCCCGGTCAGGCATCGCCTGCGACGCCGAGAGACGCGCTCCGGTCGTGCCGCCTCGCGAGCCAAACGAGCAAGGAGATACGCACAATCACCGCGCGCGTCAGAAAAGCCGTCCTGCCGGCCGCGGGCTTCGGCACCCGGTTCCTCCCGGCGACCAAGGCGATCCCCAAAGAGATGATCCCCCTGGTCGACAGACCGATCATCCAGTACGCCGTCGAGGAGGCGGTCGCCTCCGGGATCGAGCAGATCGTGATCGTGATCGCCAGCGGGCGGAGCGCGATCGAGGACCACTTCGACTCGACGCCGGAGCTCGACCGCTGGCTGGAGGAGCGCGGCGACATCGAGATGCTGCGCCAGGTCC
>JALYSK010000032.1 GCA_030854805.1 Chloroflexota bacterium
GCCCGGAAGGGATCCTGGTCGGCATCGCCTTCACGCCCTGGATGCACAACGACCAGCCGGCCACGGAGTCGCCTACGGCTTGAAGGTCTCGCTGCGCTCCCTGAGCGACGCTTTGTACGCTCGCTTCTTGGCCTGGTAGTCGGCCAGCGCCTGCCGCGAGTCGACATCGCCCAGCGTCGGGTACTTCGGGAGCGCATCTTCCCAGCCGGGTGGCCTGACGCCCAACCGCTTCACCAGCACCGCGGTCAGGCCGTTGACCTTCATCTCTCCGAAGCCCGGCAGCTGAGCGATTCGGCGCCGCAGATCGGCGCCGTCGGCCGCCTCGGTCCAGAGCCGGGAGGCGTCGCCGTCGTACGTCTCGGCGATGTGCGCCGCCAGCTCGCGGATGCGGGTTGCCATTGCCCTCGGGAAGCGGTGAATGGCCGGTGGACCCTTGGCCGCGGCCTCGAGCTCGGCGGGGTCGATCGTGGCGAGCCGCTTGGCGTCGAGCGTGCCGAGCCGCTCGAGCAGGACCTTTGGCCCCGAGAACGCCTTCTGCACAGGCACCTGCTGGTCCAGCGCGAAGCCGATGAGGAGCGCCATCGGCTCGTTCGCCAGCAGCCGATCGGCCTGGTCGTCGCCGGTGAAGTGGAGGCGATCGGCTGTCTTGATGGTCATGCTCGCATCCTAATCCCGGCGAGACCGGCGGCGCTACCATGCGCCCAATGCGGACGCTCATCAAGAACGGTGTCGTTGTCAATTCCGATGCCATGACGCCGGCCGACGTGCTGGTCGACGGCGAGAAGGTCGCGGTGATCGGCCAGAGCCTGGAGATGACCGCCGACCGCACGATCGAGGCGGTCGGCAAGTGGGTGATCCCCGGCGCGATCGATGTCCACACCCACATGGAGCTGCCGTTCGGTGGCACCTTCGCCAAGGACACCTTCGAGACCGGAACCCGCGCGGCGGCCTTCGGTGGAACCACCACGATCATCGACTTCGCGGTGCAGTCCAAGGGTAAGAGCCTGCGCGACGGGCTCGACGCCTGGATGGCCAAGGCGGAGGGGAAGGCCGTGATCGACTACGGCTTCCACATGATCATGAGCGACGTCACGAATGCCAGCCTGGACGAGATGGATCGGCTGGTGGAGGAGGGGGTCACTGACTTCAAGCTCTTCACCGCTTACCCCGGCGTCTTCTTCAGCGACGATGGCGCAATCTTCCAGGCGATGCAGCGCACCGCACGTAACGGCGGGCTGATCATGATGCACGCCGAGAACGGCCCGGCGATCGACGTGGTGGCGGCCGACAACGTCGCGGCCGGACATACCGATCCGTACTATCACGGCACCTCGCGCTCGCCGGTGCTGGAGGGCGAAGCGACCAATCGAGTCATCCGGCTTGCCGAAGTGGCGGGCGTCCCGGTCTATATCGTCCACCTGACGGCGCGCGAAGCGCTCGACGAGGTTCGCAGAGCCCGCGACGAGGGCCTGGCGGCGTACGCGGAGACCTGTCCGCAGTACCTCTTCCTGACTCTCGACGACCTGGGGAACGGCTTCGAAGGCGCGAAGTTCGTCTGCTCACCGCCCTTGCGGCCCAGCGGCCACGCCGACGAGCTGTGGAAGGGACTCCAGAAGGACGACCTGCAGGTCGTCTCGACAGACCATTGCCCGTTCGATTTTCACGGCCAGAAGGACCTGGGAATTGGGGACTTCCGCAAGATCCCGAACGGGATTCCGGGCGTCGAGAACCGGGTCGACCTGATGCACGACGGCGGCGTGGCCGCCGGCCGGCTCAGCCCGAGTCGATGGGTCGAGCTGATCTCGACCGCTCCGGCACGCATGTTTGGCCTGCCGCAGAAGGGTGTCGTGGCGGTCGGCGCCGATGCCGACCTTGTGATCTACGACCCGAAGCGGCGCCACACGATCAGCGCCCGGACTCATCACATGGATGTCGACTACTCGTGCTACGAAGGGCGCGAAGTGACCGGCGGCACGGACGTTGTGCTCGCGCGAGGCCAGGTCATCGTTGAGAGCGACGCCTTCCGCGGCAAGCCGGGCGACGGCCGCTTCCTGAAGCGCCAGCCGACCGGCACCAGCCTGATGCGGTAGTCAACGCGGGTGCGCGGCGGTTTCTAGCCGACGCTTCTGGGGGGCCTCGATCCCGCCGGTTATTACTCACTGTCGTACATTCGCGGGATCTGAGGCTGTTCGAACCTGCAAACAGCCCAAATGATCACTCAGGGTTGTCATTTGGGGCGGCCGACCCGTTGAGCGGCCCGGATTGCCGCGAACCCATCACTCCGAGCAATATTTCGCGGAGCGGAGCCCCAAGGCACGTGGCGCCGCTGGCCACCGGCCGCTATCCTTCCTCGGCTGCCCCGGAGCGGCCCAAGTGAACCGTGCCCAACACGCCCAAAAGGGGATCATCGTGCACCGTCTCAGCCTTGCGGCACCTGCTGCCCTGCTGTCGATCCTCCTCGTCGCCTGTGGCGGGGCGACCGCGACCGCCCCTGCCAGCGCGGGGCCGACCGACACGCCAACCGCCGAGCCCACTCCGACCGCGACCGCGGCGGGGACGCCGAATCCGCTGGCGTCGTTTGACTTCAACCAGGATAAGGCGCTCGAAGGTCTGCTCCCCGATGCCGTTGGCAATCTCAAGCTCACCAAATTCAGCCTCAAGGGCGCGGAGTTCTTCACCAGTGCGGACCCGGAGTTCAAGGGCTTCCTCGACCGCGTGCACGCGCAGCCCGACGACGTTTCGGTTGCGTCAGCGACCGACACAAACACCAGCCTCCAGCTCCTTGCGCTGCGAGTTGCGGGCGCAAACACGGACGACCTGAAGGCGGAGTTCCGTCGAGCGATCGAGCAGTCCTCGACGTCGACGATCAAGCTGAGCGAGGCGACGGTCGGCGGCAAGAGCGTCCTGACCGGCTTCGACCCCGACCAGCAGGCCAACGTCTACTTCTACGTCGTCGGTGACGTCCTCATCTTTGTGACCGCCAGCGACAAGGCGCTCGCCGAAGCTGCCCTCGCGAAGCTCCCCTGACGCGCGGGACCGACCGGCGGCGGATGGGGCGTAGAATCGTTCCCTCGATCGATTTGCATCGGTGACGACATGACCGCAACTATTGGCGCCACGCGCGAGATCCCCGCGTCGGCCCATCGTGGAGACCTGAAGAACTTCATTGGCGGCGAATGGGTGGCCGCGCAGACCAGCGAGTACCTCGACGTTCCCAACCCGGCGAGCGAGGAGCTGCTGGCCCGGGTCCCGCTCTCGACCGCCGCGGACGTCGACGCTGCGGTCAAGGCCGCGCGTCGCGCCTTCGAGGATTGGAGCGAGCTGGCGGTCCCGGAGCGCGCAAATTACATGTTCCTCTTCCGGGAGGCCCTCAACGATTACCGCGAGGAGCTGACGCGGCTCTGCACCACGGAGAATGGCAAGGTCTACTCCGACTCGGCCGGCGAGGTGCGGCGCGGGATCGAGGTGGTCGATTTCGCGTGCGGCATGCCGACGCTGATGATGGGCACCAACCTGGACCAGGTCAGCAAGGGGATCGATTCGGAGCTGGTCCGCTTCCCCGTTGGCGTCTGCGCCGGAATCACGCCCTTCAACTTCCCATTCATGGTCCCCCTCTGGATGTACCCGCTAGCGCTGGCGGCGGGCAACACCTTCATCCTCAAGCCGTCGGAGCGGACGCCGTTGACCTCGGTGCGAACCATCGAGATCCTGGCCGAGATCGGTCTCCCGCCGGGCGTCATCAATATCGTCCACGGGGGCGCCGAGGCCGTCACCGCGCTCTGCTCGAATCCCGGCGTCGACGCGGTGAGCTTCGTCGGGAGCGCCAGGGTCGCGAGGGTCGTGTATGAGACCGCAGCGAAGCATGGCAAGCGAGTGCAGGCGCTGGGCGGTGCCAAGAACCACATCATTGTCATGCCGGATGCCGTCATCGAGCCCTCGATCGCCAATATCACGGAGTCCGCGTTCGGCAACGCGGGGCAGCGTTGCCTCGCCGGATCGGTCATGACGGTGGTGGGCAAGGCTCGCGACGAGTTCCTGCCGCGCTTCGTCGAGAACGCCGACCACCTCAGGATGGGGTTCGGGCTCGACGAGGGAGTCGATCTTGGTCCGGTCATCCGCGACGAGTCTCGCCAGAGGATCCTGGGCTACGTGGAGCGCGGCGTGGCGGGCGGTGCCCGGATCCTGCGCGACGGGCGCTCGGGCACGCCCTCGAAGGGCTACTTCCTGGGGCCCACCATCCTGGAGATCGACCCCGAGGCCGAGATGGCCCGCGACGAGCTGTTCGGACCGGTGCTGTCCGTCCTCAAGGCCGATTCGGTCGAGACCGCGCTCGACCTGATGCGCACTACCAACGAGTACGGGAACGCGGGCTCGATCTTCACCTCATCCGGCAAGGCCGCGCGCGAGTTCAAGCGCCGGTCGTCGGCCGGGATGCTGGGAGTCAATATCGGGGTCGCCGCGCCCATGGCCTTCTTCCCGTTCAGCGGGCGTCGCAACTCATTCTTCGGTGACCTCCACGTTACCGGGCGCGATGGGGTCGAGTTCTACACCACCAAGAAAGTGGTGACGACCCGCTGGTTCTGAGAGCTGATGGTGCGCCGGACCGGCCCCGTCGGGCCGGAGAGGGCGCGGCAGTCTTCGTCAACGAAGGAGCCGGGTCCGCGCGCGGCAAACGCGCGCAGCGCGCGGTGGAGCTGGTTCGCGCGCTGCTGGACGCCGACCTGTTCGTCACCGCCACCCGCTCCCCTGCGGAGCTCGAGGGCTGGCTGCGGGAGCGCGCCGACGACTATCGCACGGTGGTCATCGCCGGCGGCGACGGCTCGCTGGGAGTCGCATACAACGTCTTCGCCGGTCGCGAGGCGACGCTCGGCTATATCCCGGCGGGCTTCGGCAATGCGACCGCCCATCTCCTGCGGCTGCCGTCCAACCCGGAACGACTCGCGTCGCTGATCGCGGACGGCGACGCGCGGCCGGTCGACCTGGTGTCGATCGACGGCCACCTGGCGCTCTTCGCCGGTGTCGGCTGGGACGCGCGCGTGGCCGACCGATATGCAAAGGCCGGCGCCTCCGGGCTTCCCGGCTGGACGCGTGCGGTGGTCGGTTCCCTCCCCGATCTGATGCGCCGTCGCACGGTACGGGTCGACGCCGATGGGCAGACCATCTTCGAAGGACCCATAGAGCTCCTGGTCGCGAGCACCACGCCGTTCTACGGGCGCGGCCTCATGGTCAACCCGGGGGCCTCTCCTGACGCCGGCCGGCTGACGATCCGCATCTACCCCGGGCCAGCAGCGATGCTTGCGCTCGAAGCATTGCGATGGGTCGCTCGGCGACTCCCCTCCGCGCCCGCGATCCACGCATCGTCCGCGACGGTGAGCGCGACTGACGGTCGGCCGCTCCCGCTCCAATCGGACGGAGACCTCCTCGGCGACAAGCCCCTCTGGCACGTGGAGATCCACCCGGCGGCGGTGCGACTCATCGGCCGCTGGGTCTAGTCGACCGATACGATCTCGCTCGTGGCCAGTCTCATATGGATTGACCGGCGGGCCTGCATCCGCTACAAGGTATTGGCGTCAGTGCCCGACGTCCGGAATTCGACCGGCTGTCACGGTCGAGTTCGCGACTTGGGAGGTGATCGGCCCTCGAACCGACCCTCCATGACCTTGGGCACTGAGGAGAGACCCAATGAGGAGGAAGAGGCTGTTTTCGCTGCTCGCATCAGCAGCGCTGGTGGCGGGCCTGATGCCGGCGGCGACCGCCGTCGTCATCGCTGCGGACGGCTCCAGCCGGCAAATTCCGGCGGCCGGGACAACGAGTATCAGGGCGCTGCCGACCGGGCTGGATGCGCCGCAGCAGCCCGAGTTCCGGGACCAGACGGAAGCAGGAAGCCCCGCAAGGGTCCAGCTAAAGGCGCGTGACCGCGGCGGGTTCCCGCCGAAGCCGCTCAATCCTCCGGTCGTCGCGTCCAGCTCGGTCGCCGGATCGAATCCTGAGTTGGTGCAGAGCTTCCTCGGCCTCAACCACCGCGACCAGCGGCTGGCCAACAATGGGAACCAGTTCTCGCTCGAGCCGCCAGACCAGGCGCTGTGCGTGGGGAACGGCTTCACCGTCGAAGCGGTCAACAGCGTCCTGCGCGTGTTCAGCAGCGCGACCGGTGCGCCGCTCACGGGTGTCCAGGACCTGAACACCTTCTTCAGGTATCCGGCCGCGATCAACCGAGCGACGCTCCCGGCCCCGAATTCCATCGGCCCCGACGTGATCGACCCGGTCTGCCACTACGACCCGGACAACCATCGCTTCATGGTTGCGATCACGACCCTGCACGTCGACGAGAACGGCGATGCCAACGGCAAGAACACGATCGACCTGGCGGTCTCCAACACGGGTGACCCGAGGGGCGCCTGGACCGTCTATTACGTTCCGGCCCAGAACGACGGGACCGACGGCACGCCGAATCACCGCTGCACGATCGATGGCAAGAAGCGCGGGCCGTGCTTCCAGGACTACCCGCACATCGGCGCCGATGCCAACGGCGTGTACGTGTCGACCAACGAGTACGACCTTTTTGGTCCCGCCTACAAGGCGGCGCAGATCTTCGCCTTCTCGAAGGCGCAGCTGGCCGCGCATCCGTCGAGCATCCGCATGACCCTCGTCGCGAACCTGCACCTCGGCGGCGCGCCGGCGTACACGGTCTGGCCGGCCACCTCCCCGGCGGGGCAGTACGCGGCCGCCCGGAACGGTACCGAGTACTTCCTCAGCTCCATCGCGGGCGACGGCTTCGAGACCGGCAACCCGACCGGGACCGCGCGTCGAATTGGCGTGTGGGCGCTCTCGAATACGGCGTCGCTCAACGCACTCTCGCCGGCACTATCTCTCAGCAGCAACCTGATCAACAGCCTGACGTATGTCTTCCCACCGAAGGCCGATCAGAAGCCGGGCAATATTCCGCTCGCCCAGTGTGTCAACAACACCAGGACACCGACCATCTTCGGGCGGGGCTGCTGGCAGCTCCTCTTCGTGGATGAGCCGGCCCACCGCGAGGTCGAATCAAAGCTCGACTCGAACGACACTCGTATGCAGCAGACCTGGTACTCGAACGGTGTGCTGTGGGGTGCCCTCGACACTGGCGCCAGGGTGAGCGGCCAGCTCAAAGCGGGCATCGCATGGTTTGCGGTGACGCCGACGCTCGGTGCGGGCGGCAAGGTGAGCGGCACGATGAGCCACCAGGGCTATCTGGCGCTCGCGAACAACAACCTGACCTACCCTGCCATCGCCCTGAACACCAGTGGCAAGGGCGTCATTGCCTTCACTGTGGTCGGTAAGAACTATTACCCGAGCGCTGGCTACGCCACGATCAACTCGGCGGGCCAGGTCGGACCAATCCATATCGCGGCGGCAGGGCTCGGGCCGTCTGACGGCTTCACGAGCTACAAGGCCTTCGTCGGCGATCCACCGCGTACCCGCTGGGGTGACTATGGCGCCGCAGTAACTGATGGCAGCAACGTCTGGATCGCGTCGGAGTACATCGCCCAGACGTGCACCTACGCGCAGTACTACCCCAGTCCGCCGAGCCCTGCCGGATTCGGCAGCTGTGGTGCGACGCGCACGAGCGTCGCCAACTGGGCGACGCGGGTGAGCAAGCTCAACCCGTAACCATTCGCGGGGCAGCCGGCCCCGCATCGAAGGACGAGAGGCTCGTCGGTCCGCCGGCGAGCTTCTCGCACGCGCGGAAGCTACGCGAGCTCGCGCCGGACGCAGTCGAGCGCCGCGAAAGCCGCACGGCGGCGGCGCTGCGGCCCGGCGCCGTGGATGCGCAGCCGGCGCCGCGGCAGGCTGA